>NZ_BAAALD010000012.1:0-102944 GCF_039528095.1 Kitasatospora arboriphila | reverse complement strand
CCCGGCCGCCGCCCCCCCCCCGACCCGGTGGGCGCCGATCCGGTGCCGGCCGGTGCGGAGGACCGCGGCGACCGGCGGCCCCCGCAGCCGCTGCGCGGCGCGTTCGGCTCGGCGGCGGCGCGCTTCGGACCGGCGCTCGGGCTGTTCGGCGCGGTCAAGCTGATCGGTTTCGCCGTCTTCATGATGCTGCTGGAGTCGTCCGGCAAGTTCCGCGAGCAGTCGCCGCGGTTCGGCGGCGGCGCGCACCCGTGGGACGTGGTCGGCTCCTGGGACGGCTGGTGGTACCGGCAGATCGCGGAGATCGGCTACGACCCCAAGCTGATACCGGACCCGGGCGGGTTCTTCCCCGTCCACCAGGACTCCTCGGCGTTCTTCCCGCTGTACCCGGGCCTCGTCCGGCTGGTGTCGGACGGCACCGGCCTCGGGCTGTACGGCGCGGGCATGCTCGTCTCGGTGGTCTCCTCCTTCGTGGCCGCGGCCGGCATCTACGCGGTGGCGGCGCACCTCGGCGGCAGGCGGGCCGGTGTGATCGCCGCGGCGGTCTGGGGCGCCTTCCCCGGGGCGGGCGTCGAGTGGGCGGTGTACACGGAGTCGCTGTTCGTGGCGCTGGCCTCGTGGGCCTGCTACTTCACGATCACCCGGCAGTGGTCGCAGGCCGCGCTGGTGGCCTTCGTCGCGGGGCTGAGCCGGCCGACCTCGATGACGCTGATCGCCGGTGTCGCGCTCTCCGCCGCCGTCGCGCTGTTCCGGCGCCGGGAGGAGGGCGTGGCCGGGCCGCTGACGGCGATCCTGCTGCCGCCGCTGAGCTTCTTCGGCTACATCGGCTGGGTGGGCTGGCGGATGGGGCACCTGGACGGCTACCTCACCCTGCAGCGCTACGGCTGGCTGCACTTCTTCGACTGGGGCTCGTACACGAGCACGGCCGTCTCCAACATCCTGGTCGGCGAGACCGCCTACCTCTTCCCGTACCCGACCGAGGACCTGGTCGCCGTCCTGGTGCTGTTCGCGCTGCCCTGCCTGCTGGTGCCGTTCCTGTCCCGGCGGCCGCCGCTGGTGCTGGTGGTCTACACGCTGGGGACGCTGGTGCTGGCGCTGGGCAGCCAGCAGATGTTCGGCACGCTCTCCCGCTTCGTGCTGCCGGTGTTCCCGCTGACGATCCCGGTGGCGCTCGGGCTGCGGCGGCTCAGCCTGCCGTCGCTGGCGGTGGTGCTGGGCGTGGCCGGCGTCGCGTCCGGCTGGTACGCCGGCTACGTGATCTTCGAGCTGGGCATTCCGTAACCGCGGAGGCGGCCGGGCGGCGGGCGGCCGCGCCCTCTTGTCCCGACCGATCGTTCGGTTACTCTTTGGGGTGTCCCGCCCGCCCCTGTGAGGAGCGCACCATGGCTGCTGCGACCCCCGACCCCAAGGTCGCCGACCTGATCGAACGCCACCAGGACACCCTCGACCGCGCGCTCACCGCGATGGCCGAGCGCGACTACTGGTCGCCCTACCCCGAGTTCCCCAAGGCGTACGGCGAGACCGGCGCCGAGGACGGCAAGGCGGCCTTCGACGCCCTGCTCGGCAGCGTGTTCGCGGTCGAGGGCCAGCCCACCGACGGCGACCTGGTCGGCGGCGAGACCTCCCCGTACGGCATCGAGCTCGGCGTCAGCTACCCGCACACCGAGCCCGGCGCGCTGATCGCGGCGCTGGAGGCGGCCCGCCCGGCGTGGGCGGCGGCCGGCCCGGCGGCCCGCGCGGCGGTCTGCCTGGAGATCCTGGCCCGGATCAACGCCCGCTCGCACGAGTTCGCGCACGCGGTGATGCACACCACCGGCCAGGCCTTCGGCATGGCCTTCCAGGCCGGCGGCCCGCACGCCCAGGACCGCGGCCTGGAGGCCGTCGCCTACGCCTACGCCGAGCAGACCCGGCTGCCGCAGAGCGCCGGCTGGACGAAGCCGCAGGGCAAGCGCGAGCCGCTGCAGATGGTCAAGGAGTTCACCGTGGTGCCGCGCGGCACCGCGCTGCTGATCGGCTGCAACACCTTCCCGACCTGGAACGGCTTCCCCGGCCTGTTCGCCTCGCTGGCCACCGGCAACGCGGTGCTGGTCAAGCCGCACCCGCGCGCCGTGCTGCCGCTGGCGCTGACCGTCCGGATCGCCCGCGAGGTGCTCGCCGAGGCCGGCTTCGACCCCAACACGGTGTGCCTGGCCGCCGAGCACGAGGGCGGCACCGCCGCACAGGTGCTGGCCGTCCGCCCCGAGGTCAAGGTCATCGACTACACCGGCTCGACCTCCTTCGGCGACTGGCTGGAGGACAACGCCCGCCAGGCCCTCGTCTACACCGAGAAGGCCGGCGTCAACACCGTGCTGGTCGACTCGACCGACGACTACCGGGGCATGCTGAACAACCTGGCCTTCTCGCTGTCCCTGTACAGCGGCCAGATGTGCACCACCCCGCAGAACCTGCTGATCCCGCGCACCGGCATCGCCACCGACCAGGGCGACAAGTCCTACGACGAGGTGGTCGCCGACCTCGCGGCCGCCGTCGACGGGCTGCTCTCGGACGACGCCCGCGCGGCCGCCATCCTCGGCGCGGTGGTCAACCCGGGCGTGCTGCAGCGCACCGCTCAGGCCGCCGGCGGCGAGTTCGGCGAACTCGCGCTCGCCCCGCGGCCGGTGACCTCCGCCGAGTTCCCCGGCGCGACCATCCGCACGCCCGCCCTGGTCAAGGCCGACGCCGACAAGCCGGACGACCGGGCGGCCTTCCTGGGCGAGCAGTTCGGCCCGATCTCCTTCACCGTCGCGGTGGAGAACACCGCGGCCGGCATCGAGCTGCTGCGCCGCAGCGTCCGCGAGCAGGGCGCGATGACCGTCGGCGCCTACACCACCTCCCCCGAGGTGGAGCAGGCCCTGGTCCAGGCCTGCCTGGACTCCGGCGTCTCGCTCTCGCTGAACCTCACCGGCGGGGTCTACGTCAACCAGACCGCCGCCTTCTCCGACCTGCACGGCACGGGTGCCAACCCGGCCGCCAACTCGGCCTACTGCGACGGCGCGTTCGTCGCCGGCCGGTTCCGCACGGTGGAGGTCCGCCGGCACGGCTGATCCGGCGTCCGGCACGGTCCGGCGGCCCGCTCCCGCACCGCGGGGGCGGGCCGCCGGCCTTCCCCGGCCCGCCGCCTCACCGGCGGGCCCGCCGCGGGTTGAACACCCAGACCCGCAGCAGCACGAAGCGCACCAGCGTGGCCAGCGCGTTGGCGGCGACCAGGGCGGCCAGCTCGGCGGAGTGCCCGGCGGCCGGGGCGGCCGCCCCGAGCAGGGCGATCGCCCCGCTGCTGAGCACCAGCCCGATGACGAAGGCGATCCCGCCCTCGATCTGGTGCTTGAGCGCGTCCCGACGGCCCGTCACCCCGAAGGTGAAGCGGCGGTTCGCGGCGGTGTTGAACACCGCGGTGACGGCCAGCGCCAGGAAGTTGGCGGCCAGCGCCGGCACCAGCTGACGCATCCCCAGGTAGAGCAGCACGTAGGCGAGCGTGGACACCGTGCCGACCACGGCGAAGCTCGCGAGCTGCCAGCCGAGGCCCGGCGGCAGCCGGTCCTGCCCGGGCCGCTCGGGCGGCTGCACCACGCCGGCGCCGGACAGCGAGCGGCGGGCGACCCTGGCCATGCCCCGGAGGTCGTCGAGGGCGGTGCGGACGATGTCCACCCGGCTGTCCGGGTCGTCCACCCAGTCCACCGGGACCTCGTGGATGCGCATCCCGGACCGCTCGGCGAGCAGCAGCAGCTCGGTGTCGAAGAACCAGGCGTTGTCCTCGACCTCGCCCAGCAGCTGCTTCACCACCGCGGTGCGGCCCGCCTTGAAGCCGCACTGGGCGTCGGAGAACTTGGCCGCCATGGTCGCCCGCAGCAGCAGGTTGTAGGTGCGGGAGATGAACTCCCGCTTGGGCCCGCGCACGACCGCCGAGCCGCGGTGCAGCCGGCTGCCGATGGCGAGGTCGCTGTGGCCGGAGAGCAGCGGCGCCACCAGCGGCAGGAAGGCCTCCAGACCGGTGGAGAGGTCGACGTCCATGTAGGCGACGACGTCGGCGTCGCTGTCGCCCCAGACCTGCCGCAGCGCGCGGCCGCGGCCCTTGAGGTCCAGGTGGACGGCGGTGACCTGGGGGATCTCCTCGGCGAGGGCGGTCGCGACCTGCCAGGTGCCGTCGGTGGAGGCGTTGTCGGCGACGGTGATCCGGTAGGGGTAGGGGAAGGTCTCGGAGAGGTAGGCGTGCAGCCGCCGGACACACCGCTCCAGGGTGTGCTCCTCGTTGTAGACCGGGACGACCACCTCGACCAGGCTCGTCCGTACCGTGCCACCGCCCGGAGGGGTGTCGGCCAGGATCGTTGCGGGCTCTGTCATGCCAAAGAGGCTCACAGCGGCTGATGGGCCCGGGATGATGGGAGGGTGAGAGCGGACTGAGAACCGCGCAGCCCGCTCGCCGTACCACCAACGGGAGATGACACATGGCTGACAGGCAGCTCAACTCCGATGTCGTGGTCGTCGGCGCAGGCCCCACCGGCCTGCTGCTGGCCGGCGACCTGGCGGCGGCGGGGGTCCGGGTGACGGTGTTGGAGAAGCGCGGCGCCGAGTCCAACCTGACCCGGGCGTTCGCGGTGCACGCCCGGACCCTGGAGCAGTTGGACGCCAGAGGGCTGGCCGACGACCTGATCGCGACCGGGACACCGCTGTCCTCGCTGCGGCTGTTCGGCAAGGTCCGGGTGGAGCTCGGCGACCTGCCGACCCGCTTCCCCTTCGTGCTGATCACCCCGCAGTCGAACACCGAGCGGCTGCTGCAGGAGCGGGCGCTGAAGGCCGGCGCGGTGATCCGCCGGGGCGCCGAGGTGGTGGGGCTGCGGCAGGACGCCGCCGGGGTGCGCCTGGACGTCCGCGAGGACGGCGGCACCGCCTCGTACCGGGCCGCCTACGCGGTCGGCACGGACGGCGTGCACAGCACCGTCCGCGACCTGCTGGGCCTGCCCTTCCCGGGCACCTCGGTGGTGGACTCGGTGATGCTCGCGGACGCCCGGCTGGAGAAGGCGCCGGAGGAGGTCCTCACGGTCGGCGCGAACGAGGCGGGCTTCGCCTTCGTCGCGCCGTTCGGCGACGGCTGGTACCGGGTGATCGCCTGGGACCGGCACCGCAGCCTGCCGGACGCCGCCCCGGTGGACCCGGCCGAACTCACCGGGCTGCTGCGCGCGGTGCTGGGCACCGACCACGGACTCCACGACGTCCGCTGGTCCTCCCGCTTCCACAGCGACGAGCGGCAGGTGCCGACCTACCGCTCCGGCCGGGTCTTCCTCGCCGGCGACGCGGCGCACTGCCACTCGCCGGCCGGCGGCCAGGGCATGAACACCGGTCTCCAGGACGCCGCCAACCTGGGCTGGAAGCTCGTCGGCGCGGTGCAGGGCTGGGCGCCGGACGCCCTGCTCGACACCTACCAGAGCGAGCGCCACCCGGTCGGGAAGGCCGTGCTGCGCAGCTCGGGCGCGCTGATCCGGGTGGCGCTGGCGCAGTCCCTGCCGGCCCGGGTGGCGGGCGGGGTGCTGACCGCGGCGGCGGACCGGCTCGGCCCGCTCACCCGGTTCGGCGCGCGGGCGGTCTCCGGCCTCGCGGTGGCGTACCCGCCGGCCGGGGAGGCGCACCCGCTGGTCGGCCGGCGCATCCCCGACCTGCGGCTGGCGGTGGACGAGCCCGGGGACGCGCCGCGGCTGTACGAGGCGCTGCGCGGCGGCCGCGCGGTGCTGGTCTCCAACGACGAGCAGCCGTACACCGACCAGTGGGCCGGCCGGGTGGTGACGGCGGCCCCCGCCGACCCGCACGGCAAGCTGCGCGACACCGTCCTGCTGGTCCGCCCGGACGGCTACGCGGCCTGGGCCGCGGTCGACCCCACCCGCACCGAGGTCCGCGCCGCCCTCACCGCGCTGCTCGGCCGTCCCACCCAGCCGTAGGGAGCGTTCCCGGACGGGAGTCCCTCAGAGCGTGCCCGTGCGCCCGCCGGCCGTCCGCTCGTAATGGCGGGCGGCTTTCGAGCGGTTCCCGCAGAGCGCCATCGAGCACCACCGCCGGCGCCCGTTCTGCGATGTGTCGAAGAAGTGCAGAATGCACGCCGGGTGTGCGCACTGCTTGATGCGGTGCGCGCCCCGGCGCAGCAGCGAGAGGTAGTCGTCGGCGGCGAGCCAGGCGGCGAGCTGCTGCGGCGGGTCGGCCTCGGCGGCCTCGGCGGGGCCGTCCGGGCCGAGGCTGTGCCGGAGTCTGCCGTGCGCGAGGACGGCGTTCAGTGCGGCGGCGCCCTCGGCCGAGCCGGGGTCGGCCACGAGCAGGTCGAGGGCGCTGCGGGCGGCCTTCACCGCGGTCAGCGAGGTCTCGTCGGCGGGGCAGCGGTCGGCGAGGCCGGCCGAGGAGAGCCAGATGCGGTAGCCGTCGAGGTCGGTCAGGAGGTCCTGCTGCCCGGCGTCGCGCCAGCGGGTGTTCAGCAGATCGAGGGCGAGCGGTTCGCCGATCAGCGGTCGCGGGTCGCGGGGGTCAGCCATGCCGCCGAGTGTAGTGCGGCGCCGCCGGACGCCATTCACTGTATGAATTCACATCCATTCTGTTGATGGATCCGAATTCCACACTTGACTGTTTTTTAGCAAGCGATTGCTGCCGCATGGGCCCATTCCTGGGTGCTTTCTGGGAACTTCGTGCAAGCGTTTTCGAACCCGGAACGCCCCACACCTTCCGGAGGACCCCGTGCAACCCCGCTCGCTCGCTCTTTCCGCGGCCATAGCCGTCCTGCCCCTGACCGTGGTTTCGCTGGGCGTCTCCACCGCCCAGGCCGCGCCGACCCCGCAGGCCACCTCCCGGGTGGCCCTGCCGAACACCGTGACCCCGGCGGTGGCCCGCTCGCAGAAGCAGGGCGACCTGCCCGCCGACCGGACGATGTCCGTCTCGGTGAACCTGAAGCTGCGCAACACCGCCGACCTCGACCGCTTCCTGAAGGCGGTCAGCACGCCCGGCACCCCGGAGTACGGCCGCTACCTGACGCCGGCGCAGTTCACCGCGCTGTACGGCCCGACCGAGGCGGACGTGGCGAAGGTCCGCGCCTACCTCACCGGCCAGGGCCTGACGGTCGACTCGGTGAGCGCCAACCGCCAGGTGGTGAACGTCCGCGGCACCGCGGCGCAGGTCGCGAAGGCCTTCGGCACCCACGAGAGCTCGTACAGCGACCCGCAGCAGGGCGGGCGCACCTTCTTCGCCAACGACGCGGCGGCCAGCGTGCCGGCCGAGCTGGCCGGCACGGTCGAGGGCGTCTCCGGCCTCGACAACCACACCGTGCGCACCTCACGCGCCGTCAAGCCGAAGGCGGCCGCCCCCCACGCGACGCCGAGCGGCTTCGGTCCGGCGCAGTACGACGGCGCCTACCGGCTCGACAAGGTCGGCGCGGACGGCACCGGCACGACCGTCGCCCTCTGGGAGTTCGACGGCTACAGCTCCACCAACCTGCGCACCTACGACAGCCAGTACGGCCTGACCGGCCCGGCGGTCTCCACCGTCTCGGTGGACGGCGCCAACTACGACGCCAAGCCGGGCGACGGCCAGGGCGAGGTCGAGCTGGACAGCGAGATCGTCCGCGGTGTCGCCCCGAAGGCCACCCAGCTGGTCTACGAGGCCCCCAACAGCGACCAGGGCGAGATCGACATGGCCGCCCAGATCGTCTCGGAGAACCGGGTCTCGGTCATCTCGATCTCCTGGGGCTCCTGCGAGCCGGACACCACCGCGTCCTCGATGACCGCGGTGAACAACTCCTTCAAGCAGGCCGCCGCCCAGGGCATCTCGATCTTCTCGGCCTCCGGCGACGACGGCTCCCGCGACTGCACCCGCTCGACCAGCGGCTCCACCGTGAAGGCGGTCGACTTCCCGGCGTCCAGCCCGTACAACACCGGCGTCGGCGGCACCAACCTCAAGGTGAGCGGCAACGCGTACTCCTCGGAGAGCGCCTGGAGCACCGCGGGCGGCGGCGTCTCCACCCAGTTCGCCAAGCCGAGCTGGCAGACCGGCACCGGCGTCACCGGCACCATGCGCACCGTGCCGGACATCGCCTCCAACGCCGACCCGGCGAGCGGCTTCGCGATCTACACCACGGGCGGCTGGCAGGTCTACGGCGGCACCTCCGCCGCGGCCCCGCTGTGGTCCGGCTACACCGCGCTGTTCAACCAGAAGGCCAAGGCGGCCGGCCAGGCCGTGCTCGGCGAGGCCAACCCGAAGCTCTACTCGCTGGCCAACTCCAGCAGCTACGGCACCGTGCTGCACGACGTCACCACCGGCAAGAACCAGGACTTCTCCACCAAGACCGGCTACGACCAGGTCACCGGCTGGGGCACCCCGGTCGCCGACTCGCTGACCACCGCCCTGCTCGGCGGCACCACCCCGCCGCCCACCGGCGGCTGCACCTCCGCCCAGCTGCTCGGCAACGCCGGCTTCGAGACCGGCACCGCCGCGCCGTGGACGGCCTCCTCCGGCGTCGTCGACAACAGCGCCTCCGAGGCCGCGCACGGCGGCTCCTGGAAGGCGTGGATGGACGGCTACGGCTCCGCCCACACCGACTCGGTCTCGCAGACCGTGTCGATCCCGGCCGGCTGCAAGGCGACCTTCACCTTCTGGCTGCACGTGGACACCGCCGAGACCGGCAGCACCGCCTACGACAAGCTGACCGTCGCGGCCGGCTCGACCACCCTGGCCACCTACTCGAACACGAACGCCGCGAGCGGCTACGTGCAGAAGTCCTTCGACCTGTCGGCCTTCGCCGGGCAGACCGTGACGCTGAAGTTCACCGGCACCGAGGACTCCTCGCTGCAGACCAGCTTCGTCGTGGACGACGCCGCGCTCACCGTCTCCTGACACCTCCATCGCCCCGGCCGGGGCCGGCCCCCCCCCCCCCCCCCCCGCCCCGCCCCGCCCCCCCCCCGCCCCCCCCCGCCCGCACTGTTGCGGCTGTGTTTCTATCCGCCGTGAACTGGGACTTTCTTGTCGTGACCACTGTCATATGTCCGAGTTGATGACGTAACCTCTCGACGGTGCGTAGGGTGTGCCCCCAGCTCGGTGTGGCAGCCCGATCACGGAACGCTGGGCCGACGCCGCCGAACTCGCCTGGTGGGGGAGGTATCCGGATGAGTTCTCAGCAGCCGCAGCACGCGGGTCGGCTCAGGCTGGTCGGTGAGCGCGACGCGGGGCCGGCGTACGGCCGGCCGCGGCCGAACGGCGACCGGGCCGCAGCGCCCCCGCCCGCCCGCACGCCCGGGCAGCCCCCCGCACCGGCCCAGGTCCCGCCCCAGCCCGCGCCGCAGGCGCCCGCCGCCGGCGCGCTCGGCTTCGCCGAGGTGCTGAACGCGGCGATCGAGGCCAGCGGGCTCAGCCTCGACCGGATCCGCGCCGCCCTCGCCCACCAGGGCGTCAGGATCAGCGTCACCACCCTCAGTTACTGGCGGCGCGGCCGCAGCCAGCCCGAACGGGCCGCCTCGCTGCGCGCCGTCCACCTGCTGGAGGAGCTGCTGGCGCTGCGCCGCGGCACCCTCTCCTCGCTGCTCGGACCGCCCCGCCCGCGCGGCCGCTGGATCGCCCCGACCACCCACGACGCCCTGCGGGTGGAGCAGGTCTGGCCGGGCGAGCAGGAGATCGCCGAGGTCTTCGAGGAGCTGGACGCCCCGCCCACCGGCGACCTGGAGCGGCTCTCGATCCACGACTCGTACTTCGTGAACGCCAACCGCCGCGGTCACCTGCTGAGGATGCGCCAGGTCGTGCGGGCCACCGTCGGCGGGGTCGCCCGCTGCGTGGTGGTGCACAAGGCGGACGAGGGCGCCCCGGGCTGCCCCGAGATCACCTCCGTCCGGCACGCCCGGCTCGGCCGGGTCCGCCGCCGGCCGGAGAGCGGCCTGCTCGTCGCCGAGCTGCTGCTGGACCGCCCGCTGGCGCTGGGCGACTCCACCGTCTTCGAGTACGAGGTGGACATCCCCGACACCGGGCCGACCACCGACTACGGCCGCTTCTTCGCCGTGCCGGTCCGGGAGTACGTGCTGCAGGTGCACTTCGACCCGGCCGCGGTGCCCGCGCACTGCGAGCGCTTCGAGCGCGAGCCGTGCGCCGAGGTGGACCGCAAGCGCGAGCAGCTGTGGATCGGCGCCTCGGCCAGCGCCCACGTGCTGGCCCCGGACCAGCCCCCGGGCCAGGTCGGCATCCGCTGGCAGTGGGAGTAGCCGGATCATCTAACCATTACACGACCCCATACCGGTTTGCGCCCCGATCTTCTAACCCGTACTGTCCGAGGTACCGGTTAGACGACCGGGCCGTCCCCTCTTCCGGGAGTGATGCGTCGTGTCCACCGCCGCCCTTGCCCCACGCACCCTGCAGACCGGCCACGTCGGGCTGAACGTCACCGACCTGACCCGCTCGGTCGCCTTCTACCGGCGCCTGCTCGGCCTCGACGTGGCCGCCGCGAGCGACGAGCCCGGCCGCCGCCACGCCCTGCTCGGCCGCGACGGCACCCTGGTGCTCACCCTCTGGGAGCAGAGCACCGGCAGCTTCGCCCCCGGCGCCCCCGGGCTGCACCACCTCTCCTTCCGGGTGGACTCGGTCGAGGAGGTCCGGGCCGCCGAGGCCGTCCTCAAGGAGCTCGGCGCCGACTTCGCCCACGAGGGGGTCGTCCCGCACCGCGAGGGCGCCGACTCGGGCGGCGTCTTCTTCACCGACCCGGACGGCATCCGGCTGGAGATCTTCACCCCCGCCGGGGTGGCCGAGACCGGGGCCACCGCACCCGACGCCACCGCCCCCACCTGCGGATTCTTCTAGGAGCCGGGATGTGGCACGCGGGCGAGCGCGCCGTCCAGCGGCGCACCGGGCAGCAGGAGCGGGCCGAGCACACCGGCCGGTCGATCGGGCGCACGATCCCACCGGTCGCGGCCCGCTTCCTCACCGAGCGGCGGACGATCGTGGTCGGCGCGGCCGACCCGGCCGGGCGGATCTGGGCCACCCAGCTCGCCGGTCCGCCCGGCTTCGTCCGCGCCGACGGCGACCACGCCGTGCTGGTGGCCGCCCGTCCGGCCCCCGGCGACCCGCTCGCCGAGGTGCTGGCCGGGCCGGCCGAGGTCGGCACCATCGCGCTGGACGCGGCCGGACGGCGCCGGATGCGACTCAACGGCCGCTCCGAGCCGGACGGCCCGGACGGCCTGCGGATCACCGCCGAGCAGGTGTACGCCAACTGCCCCAAGTACATCCAGCGGCGCAGCCCGCGCGAGCTGCCGGCCGCCGAGCCCACCGCCACCGCGGGCGACCGGCTGACGCTGCCCCGGCAGCTCGCCGTCGCCGCCGCCGACACCTTCTTCCTGGCCACCGCAGGCCCGGACGGCCGGGTGGACGCCTCGCACCGCGGCGGCTTCCCCGGTTTCGTCGAGGTGCTGGGGCCGAACCGGCTGCGCTGGGCGGAGTACGCGGGCAACAGCATGTTCATGAGCCTCGGGAACCTGGAGCTCGACCCGGCGGCCGGCCTGCTGCTGCCCGACTGGGACACCGGCGACGCCCTGCTGCTCACCGGCCGCGCCGAGGTCGACTGGTCCGACCCGTCCGCCCCGGTCGTCGACTACACCGTCCTCCGCACGGTCGACCTGACCCATGCCGTACCGCTCACCTGGACGGCCCCCGAGTTCTCCCCGGCCCTCCCCCACCCGATCTCCCGCCCGGTCCGCTGACCGGCCGTCGGCGTCCCCTCCGCTTCACCGACTTGTCATATTTTGTTACCTATCAGGTGATATTCCGTCGGCTGACGGTGGAACACATCCCCTTCCTGAATCCGGAGAAAGGGACCCACCGTGCTGATGGAGTTCACCGAGGTCGAGCCGGACGGCGGCTGCGGCTGCCCCGGCTGCGGCGCCCGAAGCCTCGCGCGGCTGCACGCCGCCCGCACCCCGGCCGCCGGGCCGGCCGCCCGGGGAGCCCGCCGAGCCGCCGTGCTGATCGCCGCGGTCGGCACCGTCCTCGGCGGCGCCACCAGCGCCATAGCCGTCGTCCCGCGGGCCGCCGCCGCGGACACCCCCGCCCCGACCCCGACCTCCCCCCAGGGCGAGGTCGCCGGCCCCTACGGCGGCGAGGGCGAGCAGCCCCGCGCCCTGCTCCGCGCCACCACCCGCGAGGAGATCCTCGCCCGCGCCCAGGTGTGGGTGGACAGGAAGGTGCCGTACTCGATGAGCCGGTACTGGTCGGACGGCTACCGCCAGGACTGCTCCGGCTTCATCTCGATGGCCTGGGGCCTGGGCAGCAGCCAGACCACCTGGACGCTGCCGAACTTCGCCGACCGGATCGCCAAGGACGACCTGCAGCCCGGCGACGCGCTGATCTACAACGACTCCGCCAACCCGCAGGGCGGCTCGCACGCCGTCCTCTTCGGCGGCTGGACGGACTCCTCCCACACCCGCTACACGGCGTACGAGCAGACCAGCCCGAACACGATCAAACGCAGCACCCCGTACGCCTACTGGAGCCACTCGGGCTCCTACCTGCCGTACCGCTACCGGGGCGTCGCCGCCGCGGCGGACGGGGAGGCATTCCCCGGGTCGGTGTGGTTCGGCATCGGCCAGACCAACCAGTACGTGAAGCGGCTGGGCGAGATGCTGGTGCAGCGCGGCGCCGGGCGGTTCTACACCGAGGGAGCGGACGCGACCTGGAGCGAGGCGGACCGCAGGGCGACCCAGGCGTTCCAGCAGGCGCAGGGCTGGACGGGCACCGAGGCGGACGGCGTCCCGGGCAAGGACACCTGGGCGCTGCTGGTGGCCGGCCGCGGCCGGGACGTCCCGCCACAGGCCCCGCAGCCGGTGCCGCCGCCCGTACCCACCGTCCCCGGCGTTCCCGGCGTTCCCGGCGTTCCCGGCGTTCCGACGGTGCCGACCGTGCCCCCGGTGCCGAGGGTCCCGGGTGCGCCGGCGCCGGCCTTCCCCGGGACGGACGCCTTCGGTCCGGGCCGGGTGAACGCCACCGTGCAGCTGCTCGGCGAGCAGCTGGTCCGCAAGGGCTTCGGCGGGTTCTACACCGTCGGCCCGAGCCCCGAGTGGACGGAGGGCGACCGGCGCAACGTCGAGGCGTTCCAGCTGGCGCAGGGCTGGACGGGCACCGAGGCGGACGGCTACCCCGGTCCGCACACCTGGCGGCTGCTGTTCGGCTGAGCCGCGGTCAGGGGCGGCCGACGCCCGCGCCGTGCACCCTCACCCAGGCGTGCATGGCGATGGCGGCGGCCGCCCCGGCGTTGATCGACCGGGTGGAGCCGAACTGGGCGATCGAGCAGACCGCGGTGGAGTGCTCCCACGCCTCCGGGGTCAGCCCGGGGCCCTCCTGCCCGAAGAGCAGCACGCAGCGCTCCGGCAGCTCGTAGGTCTCCAGCGGGACGGCGCCGGGCAGGTTGTCGATGCCGATCACCGGCAGTCCCTCGGCGGCCGCGAAGGCGGCCAGCGAGGCGACCGAGTCGTGGTGGCGGACGTGCTGGTAGCGGTCGGTCACCATGGCGCCGCGCCGGTTCCAGCGGCGCCGGCCGACGATGTGCACCTGCCCGGCCAGGAAGGCGTTGGCGGTGCGCACCACCGAGCCGATGTTGAAGTCGTGCTGCCAGTTCTCCACGGCCACCTGGAAGCCGTGCCGTCGGGTGTCGAGGTCGGCGACGATCGCCTCGCGGGTCCAGTACCGGTAGCGGTCCACCACGTTGCGGCGGTCGCCGTCGGCCAGCAGCCCGCGGTCCCAGTGGTCGCCCTCGGGCCACGGCCCGGGGTGCGGGCCGACGCCGATCTCCCGGTCGTCGGGCACGAAGGCGTCGTCGTACTGCTCGCCCTCGTGGGGCACTCCGGTCTCGCTCACGCCCCCGAGGGTACGCGGCGCGGCCGGACGGCCCGTTCCAGGTCGCCGAGCGCCTGCAGCATCAGCTTGGCGCCGGCCCGGGCGACCACCGCGCGGTCCTCGTGCCCGGGCACGGCGTCCCCGACCGGGTACCCGTCCCAGCGGGCGTAGGCCTCGCGCAGCCCGGAGAAGTCGACCGGCTCACCGATCAGCACCCCGGCCGCGGCGATCGCGGTGGCGTACTGGAGCTCCTCGGCGAACTCGGCCGCGCCGGCGACGGGCGGGCTGTCCCGGTGCGGCACGTGCGCCTCCATCAGGACGGCGCTGCGGGCGAGGAGTCCGACCGCGGTGCGGGCCCGGTCGAGCTGCTTGCGGCTCAGCTCGGGCAGCCGGTCGCCGTGCTTGACCGGCTCGGCGTCGGCCCGTTCGAGCGCCTCCATCAGCTCGGCGCGGGCCTCCCGGGAGTCGAGCAGCGCGTCCCGCACCCCGCGGTCGTCGCGGCCCTCCGGATCGCCGTACGCCTGGAGCACGGCCGCCCCGTAGCGGCCGGCCGCGGCGAGCCACTCGGCGAGCCGCTCCGCGAGCCGCGCGGTCTGCCAGGTCGGGAAGAGCGCGTAGGCGCCGAGCGCGATGGCGCCGCCGAGCAGGGTCAGCAGCACCCGCTCCAGGGCGGTCTCTAGCGGGTTCCCGGCCTGCAGGCCGAGCAGGAACACCACGTAGGAGGAGACGCAGGCGGTGGTGAAGGCGTAGCCGGTGCGGATGGTCAGGTAGGCGCCGCCGATGCAGACCACGGCGAGGGCGGCGGAGAGGTACGCGCCCGGGTCCAGCAGCTGCACGACGGCGGTGGTGACGGCCACGCCGACGACCGTCCCGGCCAGCCGGGCCACGCCGCGGCTGAAGGTCTGCGCGAAGTCGGGCCGCATCACCATGGCGGCGGTCAGCGGCGCCCAGTAGCTGTGGTGCAGCCCCGTCGGCCGGGCGGCCAGGTAGGAGAGGGTGACCACGGCGGACAGCCGCACGGCGTGCTGGAAGACCGCGGAGCGCGGCTGCAGCTGCCGCCGGACGGTCTGGAGGGCGACCGGCACGATCTTCAGCAGCGGGGGGCGGCGCAGTTGCGGGCCGCTCGTCCGCACGACGGTCCGGTCCTGCCGGTCGAGGGCGCCGGTGGCCCGGGAGAGCTGGGTGGCGAGCCGTTTGGCGGCCCGGCGGGCGGCGCCGGTCAGGTCGGGGCTCTGGGCGGCCTCGGCGATGGTGAGCGCGGGCGTGCTGGTCGGCGGCCGGACGGCCTCCCCGGCCCGGACGGCGGCGGCGACGGCGTCCAGGAGTTCGGCCGCGGCGGCGAGGATCTCGCGGGCGAGGTCGCGTCCGGGGCCCTCGGCGGGGGCGCCGACCGCCGGGTCGGCGAGGGCGGCGAGGGCGGGCCGGATGTGCTCGGCGACGGCTCGCAGGCCGCGCATCTCGGGCGGCCGGTGCCGGGCCTGCCAGCCCGTCAGGGCGCCGGCCCGCCGGGCGGTCATGAACGGCTCGGGGTCGACGGCGGCGAGCGGGTCGTGGCGCAGCCGGCGGGCGTAGTGGCCGAGTTCGGCGTAGGTGTCGGCGAGGGCGTCGCGGTGGCCGCGCCAGCGGTCGACCGGCCAGAGCAGCGTGACCAGCGCCTGGACGGCGCCGCCGAGGGCGCAGAGCAGGCCGTGGCCGAGCGCGCTGGCCAGGCTGACGGGCAGTTGGACGACGACCAGCATCACGGAGATCGTGGTGGCGGCGACCGTGCCGCCGGTCGGGCCGACCGCCCAGATCATCCCGGCACCGAACGCCCAGACGGCGAGCAGCACCGGGAAGGCGCCGGGCACGCCGACGGCGGCGTAGCCGAGGAAGGTGCTGATGCCGAGGCCGAGTCCGGCGCCGACGGCGATCGAGGCGCGCGGGCGGAAGGTGCGCTGGAAGGTCGCGGTGCCGGCGATGTAGCCGCCCATCGCGGCCGAGGTGGCCGGGCCGCTGCCGGCGACCGCCAGCACCGGGAACAGCACCAGGCCGACGGCGAGGGCGCCGCGCACGGCCCGTCGCGGGTCGGAGAGTTCGCGGGCCGGGACGAGTCCGGCCTTCGCAGTCTCCCGAAGTGCGACAGACCAGGGCATGTCGGGCAGTCTAGGGCGAAGGCGGGCGCGCCGCCGGGAGGCGTACGGCCGCCCGGAGCCGTCGGGCGGCCGGGCCGCAGCGGGCGTCCAGCCGCTCCAGGAAGGCGGTGGGCAGGAAGACCAGGTCGGCGGCGATCATCGCCAGCGAGAAGAACGGCAGCCCGAGGACGACCGCGATCGCGGAGTGCTCGGCGATCATGAGGGCCAGCAGCACGTTCTTCAGGCGCCGGTTGGCGAGCGTGAACGGGAAGGCCACCTGCAGGATCACCGTGCCGTAGCTGAGCACGAAGGTGATCAGCAGGCTGGAGCCCAGCAGCGCGGACAGCTCCGGCCAGGGCGCGAAGTAGTCGAGGTGCAGCGGGTAGTGCAGGGCGGTGCCGTCCTGCCAGCGGGAGCCCTGCACCTTGTACCAGCCGGCCGTGGAGTAGATCAGCACCACCTGCGCGGCGATGATCGCCATGCCGCAGTTGTGCAGCATGGTGACGAGCGCGTCGCGGACGGCCCGCAGCTCCCCGACGGGCGCGGCCGGCGCCTCCCGGCGGGCCCGGCGGCGGGCGTCCAGCGACCACACCAGGCCGGAGCGGACGAGCACCAGGTACATCGCCATCAGGTGCACGACGTTGTCGCCGCCGTCGCCGACCAGCACGTTGCGGTTCTGCAGGGAGAGCACGGTGACGGCGAAGAGCACGGCGCTCGCCCGGGTGCGCCAGCCCAGCACCATCAGCACGGCGGCGAGGATCCCCAGGTGGTAGACGGTCTCGAACCAGAGCCGGCCGTCCGACCAGGAGAGCACGGTGAAGGCGTGGGTCGCGGAGAGCAGCCGGTCGGAGAGGTCGGCGGACCACGGCGAGCGGTCGCCGTACAGCACCCGCCGGTTCGGCCACTCGCGGAGCAGGAAGCCGAGCCAGGCCAGGCCGAAGCCGATCCGGACCACCGCCGCCTGGCGGCGGCCGACGACGGTGCCGGTGAAGGCGTCGAAGAGCCGCTCGAAGCGGGTGGGCGGCGCCGCCGCGACCGGCGCGGGGTCGGTGGCCGCGACCGGGTCGGTGGCCGTTCCGCTCACAGCAGCCCCCGGTAGTCGTCCTCGTCCACCGGCCACCAGGGCAGTTCCTTGTACGGGGTGGACTCGCCGGGCTCCTCGGTGCTCCAGGCGGGCGGCGGGACGGCCTTCGCCGCCGAGCGGAACTGGATCTGCAGGATCCGCTCGCCGCCGGCGGTGCGGCCGAACCGCTGCAGGGCTATCCGCTTGAGGTACTCCTCGGCGAGCTTGCCGCGCTGTCCCGGCACGGCGCCGTCCTCGGCGGGGTGGCTGGACTCGTAGAAGTCCCAGGCGCGGCGCAGCATGTTCTGGTCGACGTGGCTGGGCGCCGGGTTGTGGCGTATCGCGGCGGCGTCCCGGGCGGTCAGGCCGGTCCAGTCGCGGGTGTGCACCTCGCCGTCCTCGGCGATGGTCTGCACCCGGGCGTCGACGGTGATGTTCTGCTGCAGCGGGTTGGGCGCGAACAGCTTCCAGTTCTGCTCGAACTCGGGGTAGACCAGCCCGTCCAGCTGCTGCCGGTACTCCTGGGAGAGCGCGTTGGACGGGGCGTTGTGCAGGAACAGCGCCCCGAGCAGGATCGCCGTCCCGCCGATCATGCCGGCCCCGGAGAGGCAGAGCACGGTGAGGGCGGGGGTGGACCAGGTGCGCACGCGGTGTCCTCCCCTACGGCTGCTGCGGCACGGTTCGCCCGGTCATCCTGCCGTACCGGCGCGCCGGGGGACAGGGCCGGGGAGTGGCCCCTGGCAGCCCGGCCGGGGCCCGCCGGAGCGGGCCCCGGAGCCGGGCGGGCGGCCGCGGTGCGGTCAGAGGACGAACGGGTCCCGGCCGTCGGCGGCGGTCATCGGGCGGCCGGCGGCCTCCCAGGCGAACATGCCGCCGTCCACGTTGACCGCGTCCCGGCCCTGCGCGACCAGGTACTGGACGACCTGGGCGGAGCGGCCGCCGACCCGGCAGAGCACGTACAGCCTGCCGTCGGGCAGCTCGTCGATCCGGGCGATCACCTGGCCGATCGGGATGTGCAGCGCGCCGTCCACGTGGCCGGCGTCCCACTCGTCCTGCTCGCGGACGTCGAGCAGTGCGGCGTCGGCCGGCACGGACGCGGCGTCGGTGGTGGGCAGCGCTTGCGCGAACATCGTCGGATTCTCCTGGGCGTGGGTACGGGGGCGGGTCTGCGAGGGGTCCTCCCCTCCATTGTGCCGACCGGTCGGCGCCGGACCGGGCACGACGTCGTCGCCGAGCAGCCGCTCCAGGTCGGCGCGCCGCTCGGAGGCCCGGGCGAGGAGCTGCTCGGCGAGCTCCTCCAGCAGCCGCTCCGGCTCCTGCGGCGCCAGCAGCAGCAGCTCGCCCATCGGGGTGCGCTCCAGGCGGACCTGCTCGGTGGCGAGCTGGCCGATCCGCGCGGTCAGCCACTCCAGGCGGCGCAGCAGCCAGTCCGGCCGGTCGGGGGAGTCCGGGTCGGGCGCGGTCTCCGGGGCGGTCGACCACTCGCCGGCCAGCTCCTCCAGGCCGGCGGTGTCGCCCTGCGCGTACGCCTCGTTGACCCGGGCGATGAAGGCCGAGCGGCGCTCCTGCTCGGCCGGGTCGGTGGTGAGGTCGGGGTGGGCGCGGCGGGCGAGGTCGCGGTAGATCCGCTGGGCGTCCCGGTCGGGCCGGACCTTGGCGGCGGCCGGCGGCTCGGGGGCGAGGTCGGCGGCGGCCGGGTCGTCCGGCTCGGCGACCCGGCTGCGGGCCTCGGCCGCGCGGCGCAGCGCCTCCGGGTCCCCGGTGCGGACGGCTACGGCCTCGGCGATCAGTGCGTCCAGCTCGTCGAGGCGGGCGTACAGCGGCCCGAGCAGCTGGTGGTGGACCAGCGCGAAGTTGTCGATCTCCACCCGGAGGGTGGCGACGTCGACGTCGAGGGTCAGCCAGGCCAGTTCGGCGGCCGCCACCCGCTCCTCGAGCAGCAGCCGATCCTGCTCGCTCCACTGGACGGGGCTCTCCGCGCTCACCAGTCCGCCTCCGCATGCACCCGGTCTCCGAGCCTGCCACCCTACCGGGGGGCCGGACCGGTCCGCCGGGCCCGCGTCCCGGTACCCCTTCCGGTTGAACCCGCAGCGCACACGGGCGCTCACCCAGCGACACGCAACTGATACCGAGGAATCTCCGCGATTCGCTGTCGGAGCCGGGCTCGCACGTGCTTCGCTGGAGGGTGCCTCCGTCCTGCGCCGCGCCTGTGGCCGAACACAGCCCGGGGGCCCGCGTACAGAAGGATGGGACACGCAGGAGCGGCCGGAGACAAGGAGCCGGTGCGCCGCGCCGACACGGCGGCCGCTCCCCGGCAGGGCGGCCAGGCGGGAGCAGACCGAACCGATGGTGGACGAGCCGAACTCCGCACCGACGGCGGGAGAGGCCGCGGGCGACCCTCCCTCCGGAGTGGTCGCCCTGCTGCGCGTCGCCGCGGTGATGGTCGACCCGGACGGCCGGATCGCGCTGTGGAACCGCGCCGCGGAGGAGCTCTTCGGACACCGGGCGGAGGTCGCCTGCGGCCGCACCGCCTCCGGTCTGCTGCCCGCCGTCGAACCCCGCCCGGAGACCGGTGCGCCGCGTCCGGGCACGCCGCCGCGGCGCTGCGACGCCCTGGACACCCTGGACGACCTGACCCGGCCCGACGCCGCCTGGTCGGGCGCGATGGCCGTGGTCGACCGCGAGGAGCGGCTGCGCGACGTCATCTGGTGGGCGTACCCGCTGGTCGAGCCGGCCGGCCGCAGCCTGCTGGCGCTGGCCGCGGACGCCCGGCCGCTGCGGGCCGGCGGGCCGCGGATAGCGCTCGGCGAGCGGCTGCTGGCGTACGCCGCGGCGCCCGCCGCGACCGGCGCCTTCCACCGGGTCTCCCCCGCCTTCGCCCCGGTCGGACCGGGCGGTGCGGCGCAGCTGGACGGCCTGCTGCCGCGCGGCTCCGAGGAGCGCCGCCGACGGCTGCTCGGGCAGGTCGCCGCGGCCGGGGTGCCCGCGCTCTGGGTGGACGCGGCGACCAGACTGCCCGTCCTCCCCTACGAGCCGGCCGGCCGCGGCGCGGCCCGGGTCGCCGCCGGACTGGTCCGCCGGTACCCGACCCCGCTGCAGCGCGCCGACCGGCCCCGGGCGGCCCGCCGCCCGGCCGATCCGGCCGCGCCCGGCGGGCGCCGCACGATCGGCCTGCAGGTCCTGCCCGCCGGGGCGCCGCGCGGCGCCGAGGACGGGCGGGGGATCGGCACCACCGTGCCCGGGCAGCGCGAGTCCGGGGCGGTCACCGCGAACGGCCAGAGCCAGGGAGGCCCAGCCATCGAGTCCACCGCCAACGGCACCGCGCCCGTCAGGGCCGCCGTCGGGTCCGCTCCGCCGCAGGGCCGATCGGACGGGCCGGACGGACACCCCCACGACACCCCCGGTGTCCCGGCACCGCCGGCACCGCCGTCCGTCGAGGTGCTGACCGTCAGCCAGGCCGGCGAGCAGCTGGCCCTGCTGAGCGAGGTCGGCAACCGGGTCGGCACCACCCTGGACCTCGACACGACCGCCCGCGAGCTGTGCGAGGTCCTCGTCCCGCGGGTCGCCGACTTCGCCTGCGTCGACCTCCTGGACGGCCTGATCTCCGACTCGGAGCTGCCCGACGAACGCCCGGACGACCGGACGATGCTGCGCCGGGTCGCCCGCGCGGTGAACAGCTCCCCCGGCCACTGGGACCACGTCCTGGACGAGGGCGCCCTGCTCGCGATGCCCCGTTCCACGCCGCCGGGCCTCGCCCTGCAGGAGAACCAGCCGGTGCTGGTGCCGGTGATCGACCCGGACGTGGCGGTGGACTACGCGGCCTCGCTGGGCGGCGGGCCGGACCTGGTGCCGGTGGTGGTCGGCCGGTCGATGCTGGTGCTGCCGCTGTCCGCCCGGGGCACGGTGCTGGGCATCCTGAAGCTGCTGCGGCTGCCGGACCGCTCGCCGTTCGACAAGTCCGACGCCGCCACCCTGAAGGAGCTGGCGGCCCGGGCCGCGCTGTCGCTGGACAACGCCCGGCTGCACCGGGCGGAGTCCCGGGTGGCGACCACCCTGCAGCGGTCGATGATCCCGACCCGGCCGCCGCGGATCCCCGGTGTGCAGATCGCGCACCGCTACCTGCCGGGCGACTCCCGGGCGGAGGTCGGCGGCGACTGGTTCGACGCGATCCAGCTGCCGGGCAGCCGGGTCGCCCTGGTGGTCGGCGACGTGATGGGCCACGGCCTGCACTCGGCGGCCGCGATGGGCCGGTTCCGCACCGCCATGCAGACCCTCGCCGCGCTGGACCTGCCGCCCGGCCAGCTGCTGCGGCACCTGGACAACCTGGCCCACAAGCTCGGCGACGACCACCTGGCGACCTGCCTGTACGCGGTCTACGACCCGATCAACCGCACCTGCGAGCTGGCCAGCGCCGGGCACGTCCCGCCGGTGCTGGTGCACCCCGACGGCCGGGGCGAGCTGCTGGAGATCCCGGAGGGCGCACCGATCGGCGTCGGCGGGGTCCCGTTCGTGGCGAAGCGGATCGACGTCTCGGACGGCTCGATGCTGGTGATGTGCACCGACGGCCTGGTCGAGGTGCGGGGCGGTGACATAGGAGAGGGCCTGGCCGCGCTCTGCGGCAACCTGATCGACCCCAAGCAGACCCCGGACGAGGCCTGCGACACGGTGCTGGAGCGGCTGCACTCCGACGACCGGGCCGACGACGTGGCCCTGCTGGTCGCCCGCTTCGACGGCGTGCCGCCGAGCGAGGTGGCGACCTGGGAGCTCGCCGTCGCGGAGGGCGAGGTCCGCCGGGCCCGGTCGCTGGTGCGCGGCCAGCTCGCCGCCTGGGGACTGGACGCCGTGGACGACACGGTGGAGCTGCTGGTCAGCGAGCTGGTGACGAACGCCGTCCGGGTCGCCAGGGACCACGTCCAGCTGCAGCTGATCAGGGTCGACAAGCTGCTGGTCGAGGTCAGCGACGACAACCACAACCTGCCCTCGCTGGAGCCCGCCGGCTCGATGGACGAGCACGGCCGGGGGCTCCACCTGGTCAGCAAGCTCGCCGAGCGCTGGGGCACCGCCCGCAAGGCGGTCGGCAAGGTGGTCTGGTTCGAACTGGCACTGCCGAGGAGCTGAGGCACCGCCGTACGGCCCCGGCCGTACGGCGCGGCTCCGCCGCCTCAGCGCACCAGGGGCACGGCCGTCCGCGGGCCGCCCTCGGCCGCCACGGAGGCGGCCGCGCCCACCCCGGCCAGCACCCGCGGCCAGAACTGCCCGAAGACCTCCAGCGAGGCCGCGATCAGCCCGGCCACCAGCACCGCCACGACGTGCTCCAGCCCGGCGAGGTTCGGCAGCAGCACGGCCTCGACGACCATCGCCAGCACCACCGCACCGCCCGTCCACCAGGCCCGGCAGCGGATCGCCACGCAGACCGCCAGCGCGACCACGGCCGCGGACGGGCCGGTGTCCCGGACGTGTCCCACCCAGGTGGGGAAGCCGAAGAGGTGCTCCGGGCCGAGCTCCACGCCGATCCGGGCGAACAGCGTGCCCGCCAGGGTGCAGGCGTAGGCGACGGCTAGGGTGAGGCGGCGGCCGAGGACGATCTCGGCGATCCCGAAGACCAGGAAGACCTGGACGAGCGCGCCCCACACCGGCAGGTCCAGCGCGGGGACGTACAGCGAGAGCGGTGTCCGCAGCAGCGAGATCCCGAGCGGCAGCGCGGCCCGCACGACGCCGACCTGGGTGACCAGCCGTTCGCCGCCCGGCAGGTGCTGGACGACGGAGAAGAGCAGCACCAGCACGGTCGCCGCGGTGGCCAGCGGGACGGAGGCGAACCGGTGCCGGCGCACGTGCCCGCGGACGATTCCGATCAGCGTGCCCCACTCCGCGACCGCGGCCCGGACCGCCACCGGTCCGACACCCGGTCGTACGCCCCCCGCACGAGCCATCCGATCCACCGCTGAATCTCCCCGTCCGTTTTCCGGCCGGCACCCCCGCGCCCCGCCGTGCAATTCCCGGGACATTTCCCGTACGGCCGGGGTTTCTCCCGCCGATACATCCACGGTAGGCATCGGACAAACGGGGGGCGTCACCTTGCGAGGCGAATCGCGGATCATCCTCAAGTCGGAGGGGGGCGACCACCGGACGCGGCCGCACCCCCCGATCGGCGGTGGCCCTCCGCCCCCCGGCGGAGGGACTACCCCTACCCGTCCCGCTCCGCCGCCGACCCCCCGCCGGACACCGCCTGCGCGGCGGCCCGGACGTGACGGCGACGGAAGAGGACGGGGAGACTCGGCACCGTGATGAAGCCCTCGGCGCGCGCACTGGCGATGCCGATCCGCGGAATCTCGCTGCTCTTCTCGAAGAGCAGATAACGCGGCTCCCAGATCGGCCGGTACTTCGCGTTGGCCCGGTACAGCGATTCGATCTGCCACCAGCGGGAGAAGAATCCCAGCACCGAGCGCCACAGCCGCAGCACCGGACCGGCGCCCAGCTTGGAACCGCGCTCGAAAACCGAGCGGAACATCGCGAAGTTCAGCGAGACCCGTTCCAGGGCGACCTCGTCGGCGCGCTGCAGCAGTTCGATGACCATGAATTCCATCAGGCCGTTCTCGCTGTCGCGGTCCCGGCGCATCAGGTCCAGCGAGAGGCCGTTGCGGCCCCACGGGACGAAGCTCAGCAGCGCCCGCAGCTCGCCGTCCGCGTCGTGGCACTCCAGCATCACGCAGCGGCCGTCGTCCGGGTCGCCGAGCCGGCCCAGCGCCATCGAGAAGCCGCGCTCGGTCTGGCCGTCCCGCCAGTGGTCGGCCTTGTCGAGCAGCTCCGCCATCTCCTCGTCGGGGATGTCCTCGTGCCGCCGGATGCGCACCGTGTACCCGGCCCGCTTGACCCGGTTGTACGCCTGCCGGACGACCCGCATCGCGCGTCCGTCCAGCGAGAACTCGTCGACCTCGACGATCGCCTCGTCGCCCAGCTCCAGCGCGTCCAGGCCGTGCCGGGCGTAGATCACGCCGGCCTCCTCGGAGGCGCCCATCACGGCCGGCACCCAGGCGTGCTCCCGGGCCTCCTCCAGCCACGCGTCGATCGCCCCCGGCCAGGCCTCCGGATCGCCGATCGGATCGCCGGAGGCCAGCGAGACGCCGCCCAGCACCCGGTAGGCCACCGCGGCCTTGCCGGACGGCGAGAAGATCACCGCCTTGTCTCGACGCAGCGCGAAGTAGCCCAGCGAGTCGCGCTCGCCCTGCCGCTCCAGCAGCTCGCGCAGTCGGACCTCGTCCTCCGCGGTCAGCAGCTCCTGGCCGCGCGGGCTGCGGAAGGCCAGGTACAGCACCAGCAGGAAGAGCACCGCGCCCATCGCGTTGATGAAGGCGTTCACCCAGGTCGGCACGGAGATCTCGTCCGCCAGCCGGCCGGACGGGGTGATCGTCACCATCCGGGCCACCGCGTAGCCGAACCGGGTGCCGAACTCCGCGCCGTGCACGGCGTTGGTCAGCTGCACCAGGGTCGCGCCGACCACACCGCCGAACAGCAGGCCGCCGATGAACGTCGCCACCCCGGTCTTGGGGTTGGAGCGGTCCCCCTTGGAGGTGAACTCCCGCCGGCCGACCAGCAGCGTCAGGAAGAAGCCGACCGTCAGCACGGTGGAGAACCAGTTCATCGGATGGTCCGCGAACGGGCTGTCCGGCACCAGCATCAGCAGCAGGTACAGCACCGAGAAGAGCCCCGACACCACCGCGTTGAAGATCCACGCGGCCCGTTTGCGGCGCCGCATCGCCACCGCGAGGAAGAGCGAGAGCAGCACGGTCGTCAGACCGGCCGTCAGCAGGTACGGGGTGAAGTACTCGCCCTCGTTGTGCTCCTGCACCTGGTCCCGGAACGGCACCGCCAGCACCGCGACGAGGTTCAGCAGGGCCAGCAGCCTCAGGTACCAGACCGTCGTCGCGGCGGCCCTCGGCCGCCACCGGGCGAGCAGCCCGGACGGGGATCCGACATGCGCGGGAACGGCGGTGGGCGCCGGCTTCACGGTGGACACAGCTCCAATTGCAGACGATCAACGTGGGGGACGCATCCGTACGACACCCGGGAGGGACGGAGCGGCCCGCACACCCGGTCACCGAGCGGCCAGGGCCCACAGGGGGCTCCGTGTTCCATGGTTCCCCACCCCGGATGAGAATTGCGTGAATCCGGTAGCGGATTCCGACCCCCGCCGTTCGGCGGGGGTCACCACCCCGCCGGTGGACCGGATCGCGCCCCGCCGGCCCCTAGGCTCGAAGACGAGCCGCGCACGCCCGAGGAGAGCCATGCCACCGATCCGCGTCCTGATCGTGGACGACGAGGTCCTCGTCCGCTCGGGCCTCGGCCTGATCGTGGGCTCCGCCCCCGACCTGGAGGTGGTCGGCGGCTGCTCCGGCGGCCAGGCCGAGCAGCAGACCGTCGAGCTGCGCCCGCAGGTCGTCCTGCTCGACATCCGGATGCCCGACCTGGACGGCATCAGCGTGCTGCGCCGGCTGCGCGCCCTGCCCGACCCGCCGGCCGTGGCCATGCTCACCACCTTCGACACCGACGAGTACATCGGCACCGCCCTGCGCGCCGGCGCGGCCGGCTTCCTGCTCAAGGACACCGCCCCCGAGCAGCTGGTGCACGCCGTCCGGGTGCTCGCCGCCGGCGGCAGCATGCTCTCGCCCACCGTCGCCCGCACGGTCATCAACGGCTACGTCGAGGGCGGCGGCCCCGACGCGGACGCCGCCGCGCTGGCCCGCCAGCTCACCACCCGCGAGCTCGACGTGCTCGCCCTGCTCGGCGAGGGCCTGTCCAACGCGGAGATCGCCGACCGCCTCTACCTCGGCACCGGCACCGTGAAGGACCACATCAGCGCGATCCTCGCCAAGCTCGGCGCGGCGAACCGGGTCCAGGCCGCCGTGGTCGCCCACCGCGCCGGGCTGGTCCGCGCCCAGGGCGGCCCGGGCGCATGACCGGCCCCAGAGCCCTGCCGGCCTGGTGCACCGCGACCTGGCTGATGCTGCTGCTGCCGGTGCTGATCTCGCTCGTCGACGCCGCCCTGGTCTCCAAGGGCGCCAAGTGGTGGGAGGCGGCGCTCTCCGTCCTGGCCGCGCTCGCCCTGCTGCTGCGCCGCCGCCTCCCGGTGACGGTGCTGCTGCTCACCCTGCCCGGGGCGTTCGTCAACTACATCTGGCTGGCGCCGATGACCGCGGTCTACACGGTCGCCGCGCAGCGGGCGGCGCTGAGGGTCACCGCGGCCTGCGCCACCGCCTTCGCCCTGGTCGAGTTCTTCCACTGGCCGCTCGCCGACCACCCGCTCGCCCTCGACCGGGACAACGCGCTGTACGCCATCCAGTGCGTGATGCTGGCCGCCGGGCCCGCCGCGCTCGGTCTGCTCGCCCGCACCAGGCGCGAGCTCGCCCACCGCCTCGACGAGCTCACCCGCGGCCAGCAGCGCGAGAGCCGGCTGCTCGCCGAGCGGGTGCTGGCCACCGAGCGGGCCCGGCTGGCCCGCGAGATGCACGACGTGGTCTCCCACCAGGTCAGCCTGATCTCCATCCAGGCCGGTGCGCTGCAGGTGTCCACCGGCGACCCGGCCGCCAAGGACACCGCCTCGACCATCCGCGAGCTGGCCGTCCGCACCCTCCAGGAGCTCCGCCAGATGGTCGGGGTGCTGCGCGCCGCGGGCGTCGAGCCCTCCGAGCCGCTCGCCCCGCAGCCGCGGCTGGCCGACCTGCCGAAGCTGATCGACGGCAGCGGCCTGCCGGTGACCAGCGACCTCTCCACCGGCGGCCGGCACTGGCCGGAGGCGGTGGAGCGGGCCGCGTACCGGACGGTCCAGGAGGCGCTGACCAACATCACCAAGTACGCGCCCGGCGCCGCGGTGTCCGTCCGGGTGGCGGGGGGCGGCTCCCGGCTGCTGGTCGAGGTGCGGAACGCCCCGCCGCCCGAGGACGCTTCCGACCGGCCGGTGCTGCCCGGCGGCGGGCACGGACTGGTCGGCCTGCGCGAACGGGCCCAGCTGCTCGGCGGCACCCTGGTGGCCGGCCCCACCGCGGACGGCGGCTTCACCGTCCGGGCCGCCCTCCCCGCCGCCGCGGACTGAACCCCGGCACCGGCCGCGCCCCCGGGTGCGGCCGGTGCTCGGCGGGAATTCCGCCGCCCGACCCGGCCGTCCGCACGGAAGGGAATTGCCGTGGGTGCCGTCGCCGGAAAACGAGAAAGCCCCGCAGATCCGAAGATCTGCGGGGCTTCGCTGTGCGCGAGGGGGGAGTTGAACCCCCACGCCCTTTCGGGCACTGGAACCTGAATCCAGCGCGTCTGCCTATTCCGCCACCCGCGCATGGGTGCTGTCGTAAGATGCTTCCCGCTCTTCCGACCTGACGAGAACCTTACCGTATCTCGCTTGGTCTTCCGTTC
This sequence comes from Kitasatospora arboriphila, assembly GCF_039528095.1. NCBI lineage: Bacteria > Bacillati > Actinomycetota > Actinomycetes > Kitasatosporales > Streptomycetaceae > Kitasatospora > Kitasatospora arboriphila. The sequence continues at coordinate 75,509 of NZ_BAAALD010000012.1, read as the reverse complement.
GGCTCCCTCTCGGGCGCCCCTTCCGACGTGGAAAACATTAGCACGGCCTGCGGGCTACCTCCGAATCCGTTTCCCCGCACCCCGGGGAACCGCTCCGACGCGGGGCGGACGAACGGGTGACCGAGGGATGATCGGGGCCCGCCGCGGGTACCTCCCGCATGCCGTGCGGCTCCCTCCGCACGGCTGTCCGCACCCGGCGCACGCCCCCGCCCGGCCCCCTGCCGGGCAGGTGGCGGGCGGTGTGCCCGGTCTCACGCCCCGGGACCACGTTCCCGGGGAACCGTACGGATGGGCCCGACGTGGATACGATCAGTACGGAAAACCGCAACCCGGCCCGCGAGCGCGGCCCGGCCGACGCCCTGGAAGGGGGTGCCCCGTGGGAGTCCTGAAGAAGTTCGAGCAGCGGCTCGAGGGTCTCGTGAACGGCACCTTCGCCAAGGTGTTCAAGTCCGAGGTCCAGCCGGTCGAGATCGCCGGCGCGCTCCAGCGCGAGTGCGACAACAACGCGACCATCTGGAACCGCGACCGCACGGTCGTCCCGAACGACTTCATCGTCGAGCTCAGCCCGCACGACTACGAGCGGCTCAGCCCGTACGCCGGCCAGCTCGGCACCGAGCTCGCCGGCATGGTCCGCGAGTACGCCGAGGCGCAGCGCTACAGCTTCATGGGCCCGCTCCAGGTGACCCTGGAGAAGGCCGACGAGCTGGACACCGGCCTGTACCGGGTGCGCAGCCGCACCCTGGCCGGCGAGGAGCCCGCGGCGCAGGTGCCGCAGCCGCCGGCCGCCCCGGGCGGCTACGAGCGGCCCCCGACCCCGCCCGCGCCCGGTGCGCCGTGGCAGCAGCAGGGTGCGGCGCCGTACGGTGCGCCGCCGCCGCCCGCCGCTCCCCCGGCGGCGCCGCAGGGTCCGCCCGCGACCGGCGGGAACGTCCGCCCCTTCCCGGGTGCCGGCCACAGCGGTGCGAACACCCGCCGCTGGGTGGAGGTCAACGGCGCCCGGCACCAGATCACGGGCAACGCGTGCGTGCTCGGCCGCTCCACCGAGGCGGACATCCGGATCGACGACCCCGGGGTCTCCCGCAAGCACGCGGAGATCCGGCCGGGGACGCCCGCGATGGTGCTCGACCTCGGGTCCACCAACGGCATCGTGGTGGACGGACAGCACACCCAGCGCGCTACGCTCCGCGACGGCTCCCGAATCGTCCTCGGGTCCACCACCATCGTCTACCGACAGGTCGAAGGGTAGAGCGGGCCACTCATGTCAGAACTGACCCTCACGGTCATGCGGCTGGGCTTCCTCGCCGTGCTGTGGCTGTTCGTCATCGTCGCGGTCCAGGTCATCCGCAGCGACCTGTTCGGCACCAAGGTGAACCCGCGCACGGCGCGGCGGACCGCCTCGGCCGCCACCGCGTCCACGGGCCGTCCGCCCCAGCAGGGCGGGCAGGCCGCCGCGCCGCCGCAGCCGCGCCAGCGCCGCGGTGCGCCGACCCACCTCGTGGTCGTGCAGGGCTCGCTGGCCGGCACCACCGTCGCCCTGCAGGGGCAGACCATCACGCTCGGCCGGGCGCACGACTCGACGATCGTGCTGGACGACGACTACGCCTCCTCCCGCCATGCCAGGATCTTCCCGGATCAGACTGGGCAGTGGACGGTGGAGGATCTAGGCTCCACCAACGGCACGTATCTGGACCGGCAGCGGCTCACCGCGCCGATGCCGCTCCAGCCCGGCGTGCCGATCCGTATCGGCCGGACCGTCATCGAACTGCGGAAGTAGCGGCGCATGAGGGACACCACCCCGTCCAAGACCAGCCGGGAGCGCGGGCGCCGCGCTGCCGCTGCCGTGCGCGCCCACGGCACGGTCGCCACCGCCCGGGCCCGGAAGGGGGCGGCGACGGCATGAGCCTGGTGCTGCGCTTCGCCGCCGGCTCCCACAAGGGCCTGATCCGGGAGGGGAACGAGGACTCCGGCTACGCCGGTCCGCGGCTGCTCGCCGTCGCCGACGGCATGGGCGGCGCGGCGGCCGGCGAGGTCGCCTCCTCGGAGGTGCTCGGTTCGATCGTCCGGCTGGACGAGGACGTCCCCGGTGCCGACCTGCTGACCCTGCTCGGCGACGCCGTCCAGGGCGCCAACGACCGGCTGCGGCAGATGGTCGAGGAGGACCCGCAGCTGGAGGGCATGGGCTGCACCCTCACCGCGATGCTGTGGACGGGCCAGCGGATGGGCCTGGTGCACATCGGCGACTCCCGGGCGTACCTGCTGCGGGACGGCTCGCTGACCCAGATCACCCAGGACCACACGTGGGTCCAGCGGCTGGTGGACGAGGGCCGGATCACGCCGGAGGAGGCGGAGACGCACCCCCAGCGGTCGCTGCTGATGCGCGCGCTGGACGGCCGCGGCCAGGTCGAGCCCGACCTCTCGATCCGCGAGGTGCGGGCCGGCGACCGCTACCTGATCTGCTCCGACGGCCTGTCCGGCCCGGTCAGCCACCAGACCCTGGAGGCCACGCTCGGGAGCTACTACGCCCCGCAGCAGACCGTCCAGGAGCTGATCCAGCTGGCGCTGCGCGGCGGCGGCCCGGACAACATCACCTGCATCGTGGCGGACGTCATCGACGTCGGCGCCACGGACACCCTGAGCGGCCAGCTCGCGGACATCCCGGTGGTCGTCGGCGCGGTGGCCGAGGCGCAGCCGCACCACGGCGACCACAACCTGCTGAACACCCCGGCCGGCCGCGCCGCCGGTCTCGGCCGCCCGCAGGCCCCGCAGGGCGCGTTCGGCCCGGCCAGCGGCTACGAGGCGGCGGGCTTCGGCCCCGCCGAGGGCTACGAGGACGACGGCTACGGCGCGGCCGAGGGCTACGGCGCCGACGCGCAGCCGTACGAGGGCGAGCGCCCGTCCCGGCGCAAGCGCAAGGGCCGGAAGCTGAAGGTCTCGCTGGCGGTGCTGGCGGTGCTCGGCCTGCTGGGCGCCGGCGGGTACGTCGGCTGGAAGTGGACGCAGGACCAGTACTACGTCGGTGCCGACGGCGAGGGCGTGGCGGTCTACCGCGGCCTCAACCAGTCGCTGGCCGGGCTGAGCCTGTCCTCGGTGTACGAGCAGCACGACGACATCGAACTCAAGTTCCTGCCGACCTACCAGCGGACGCAGGTCACCAAGACCATCCAGGCGAAGAGCCTGGCGGACGCCCGCGAGCAGGTCCGTACCCTGGGCACCCAGGCCTCGGTCTGCAAGAAGGTCGCGCAGGGCGCCAAGCCGGCGCAGGGCACCACCACCGGCGGCGGCGCGACGCCGCAGCCCGGGGCGAGCCCGAGCCCGACCGCGTCGGCGGCCGCCCCGTCGGCCTCCGGCACGGCGCTGACCCAGGTGGGCTTCCGCAACGAGACCCCGGCCCCCGGGGCCAGCCCGAGCCCGAGCCCGAGCACCGACACCCTGAGCACCGGCAACCCCGGCACCACGCCCGAACTGACCGAGCAGGAGAAGCAGCTGGCGTCCTCCTGCCCGACCCCCTAGCACCGACCCCGCCAGGGGACTCAGCCGTCGGGGAGCGGCCTACACGTGAGCACCTTTGACCTGAGCAACAGCGACACCGACCGCCGCGGCGCGCGGCGGGGCAACACCACGATCACGCCGCAGAACGCGCCGAACCGCCGCAACACCGAGCTGGCCATGCTCGGCTTCGCGGTGGTGCTGCCGATGTTCGCCTACGCCAACGTGGGCCTCGCGATGGACGGCTCGCTGCCGGCCGGCATGCTGGCGTACGGCCTCGGCATGGGCGCCCTGGCGCTGGTCGCGCACCTGCTGATGCGCCGGTTCGCGCCGTACGCGGACCCGCTGCTGCTGCCGCTGGCCACCCTGCTCAACGGGCTGGGCCTGGTGATGATCTGGCGGCTGGACAAGGCCGGCAAGCTGCTCGCCAACAACTTCCCGGCGGCCGCGAACCAGCTGATGTGGTCGGGCCTGGGCATCGCGTTCTTCATCGGCGTCATGGTGCTGCTGAAGGACCACCGGATCCTGCAGCGGTACACGTACATCTCGATGGCGGTGGCCCTGGTGCTGCTCGCCGCGCCGGCGTTCTTCCCGGCCCGGGCGGGCGACTTCGGCGCCAAGATCTGGATCCACATCGGCAGCTTCTCGATCCAGCCCGGCGAGTTCGCCAAGATCATCCTGACGGTGTTCTTCTCCGGCTACCTGATGGTCAAGCGGGACGCGCTGGCGCTGGCGAGCCGCCGCTTCATGGGCCTGTACCTGCCGCGCGGCCGCGACCTCGGCCCGATCATCGTGGTCTGGCTGCTGTCGATCCTGATCCTGGTCTTCGAGACCGACCTCGGCTCGTCCTTCCTGTTCTTCGGCCTGTTCGTGGTGATGCTGTACGTCGCCACCGAACGCACCAGCTGGATCGTCTTCGGCCTGGTGATGTCGATCGGCGGCGCCACGGTGGTGGCCTCCGTCGAGTCGCACGTGCAGACCCGCATCAACTCCTGGCTCGACCCGATGGCGGCCTTCGCCGACCCGCCGCCGCCCGGCACCAGCGAGCAGATCGGCCAGACCCTGATGGCCTTCGGCTCCGGCGGCGTCACCGGCAGCGGCCTCGGCCAGGGCCGCTCGTGGCTGATCCAGTTCGCCGCGAAGAGCGACTTCATCCTCGGCTCGTTCGGCGAGGAGCTCGGCCTCACCGGCATGATGGCGGTCTTCCTGCTGTACGGCCTGATCGTGCAGCGCGGTCTGCGGACGGCCGTCGCCGCCCGCGACCCGTTCGGCAAGCTGCTCGCGGTGGGCCTGTCCTCGGCGTTCGCGCTGCAGGTCTTCGTGGTCGCCGGCGGCGTCACCGGCCTCATCCCGCTGACCGGTATGACGATGCCCTTCCTCGCCCAGGGCGGTTCCTCGGTGGTGGCGAACTGGGCCCTGATCGCCATCCTGCTCAAGATCAGCGACAGTGCGCGCCGCCCGGCCGCCGAACCGGAGCCGGCCACTGCCCCGGCCTCGGCCTGAAAGGGATCCGACACGTGAACAAGCCCATCCGCCGGGTCTCGGTCTTCTGCCTGATCCTCGTCCTCGCCCTGATGGTGCGCACCAACTGGGTGCAGGGCGTCCAGGCGCACGCCTGGGCGACCAACGAGAACAACGACCGCAACAAGTACGACCGGTACGCCTACCCGCGCGGCAACATCATCGTCGGCGGCCAGGCGGTCACCAACTCGGACTTCGTCAACGGCCTGCGCTACAAGTACAAGCGCAGCTGGGTCGACGGCGCGATGTACGCGCCGGTCACCGGCTACTCCTCGCAGTCCTTCGGCACCAGCCAGCTGGAGTCGCTGGAGGACGGCATCCTGGCCGGCACCGACTCGCGGCTGTTCTTCCGGAACACCCTCGACATGCTGACCGGTGACGACAAGAAGGGCGGCGACGTCGTCACCACGATCGACGCCAAGGCCCAGAAGGCAGCCTTCGAGGGCCTCGGCAACAAGAAGGGCGCGGCGGTCGCCATCGACCCGCGCACCGGCGCGATCCTGGCCCTGGTCTCCACCCCGTCCTACGACCCGGGCAAGTTCTCCGGCAGCTCTGCGGCGGACGCCAAGGCGTGGAACGACCTCAACGCGGACCAGAACAAGCCGATGCTGAACCGGGCGCTGCGCGAGACCTACCCGCCGGGCTCGACCTTCAAGCTGGTCACCGCCGCCGCCGCGTTCGAGGACGGGAAGTTCCAGAACCCGGGCGACAAGACCGACACCCCGGAGCAGTTCTTCCTGCCGGGCACCAAGACCGAGCTGAAGAACGCCAGCAAGACCGAGCCCTGCACCAACGCCACGCTGCAGGACGCCATGGACCTGTCCTGCAACACCGTCTTCGGCAAGATCGGCGCCGAGGTGGGCGGGGCGAAGCTGCGCGCGCAGGCGGAGAAGTTCGGCTTCAACAACCCCAAGGTGGACGTCCCGATCCGGGCCACCACCAGCGTGTTCCCGTCCAACTCCTCGCCGGACGGCACCGCGATGGACGCCATCGGCCAGCACGACACCCGGGCCACCCCGCTGCAGATGGCGATGGTCGCCTCGGCGATCGCCAACAACGGCACGCTGATGGAGCCGTACCTGGTCGACCAGGAGCGGTCCAGCACCCTCGCGGTGGTGTCCAAGCACTCCGAGAAGGTCATGAGCCAGGCGGTCTCGGCGACCACCGCCCAGAAGCTGCAGCAGCTGATGGAGTCGGTGGTGCAGAACGGCACCGGCACCAAGGCGAAGATCGACGGGGTCACGGTCGGCGGCAAGACCGGCACCGCCCAGCACGGCCAGGACAACAGCGGCCTGCCGTTCGCCTGGTTCATGTCCTACGCCAAGGGCGCGGACGGCAAGCAGGTCGCGGTGGCGGTCGTGGTCGAGGACGGCGACAGCGACCGGAACGAGATCAGCGGCGGTTCGATCGCGGCGCCGATCGCGAAGAGCATCATGCAGGCGGTGGTGCAGGGCAAGTAGCAGCGGGCGCCCGCCCCGAGGATCCGAAGGCCCGACGACCTGAGGGAATCGTCACAGTGGGACCGTTCCGGTGCATACCGGTCTGGTCTCAGCTGGCAGGCTGTTCGGGTTGCCACGGGTTCGCCCGGTAGCGTATCCGCCAGCAGCGGGTGTACCCACTGCTGAGCCGCGGCTCCGGCCGCGGGGTCGGCGCCGCAGAACCGCTGTGGCGGTGGCAAGCGTCCAACAGTGCGTGCGGGGTCACCTACGTCACATCCTCACCACCCGGTGAGGGAGAGGGTCGGAACTATGGAAGAGCCTCGTCGCCTCGGCGGCAGGTACGAGCTCGGCGGCGTCCTCGGACGCGGCGGCATGGCCGAGGTCTACCTGGCCCATGACACCCGGCTCGGCCGCACGGTCGCCGTGAAGACCCTCCGCGCGGACATGGCACGCGACCCGTCGTTCCAGGCGCGCTTCCGCCGCGAGGCGCAGTCCGCGGCCTCGCTGAACCACCCCGCGATCGTCGCCGTGTACGACACCGGCGAGGACTACATCGACGGCATCTCCATCCCGTACATCGTGATGGAGTACGTCGAGGGCTCGACCCTGCGCGAGCTGCTGCACTCCGGCCGCCGGCTGCTGCCGGAGCGCGCTCTGGAGATGACGATCGGCATCCTGCAGGCGCTGGAGTACTCGCACCGCGCCGGCATCGTCCACCGCGACATCAAGCCCGCCAACGTGATGCTGACCCGCCAGGGCAACGTCAAGGTGATGGACTTCGGCATCGCCCGGGCGATGGGCGACGCCGGCATGACGATGACGCAGACCTCGGCCGTCATCGGCACCGCCCAGTACCTCTCCCCCGAGCAGGCCAAGGGCGAGACGGTCGACGCCCGCTCCGACCTCTACTCCACCGGCTGCCTGCTGTACGAGCTGCTGACCGTGCGTCCGCCGTTCGTCGGCGACTCGCCGGTGGCGGTGGCGTACCAGCACGTGCGGGAGGAGGCCCAGCCGCCGTCCGCGTTCGACCCGGAGGTCCGCCCCGAGGTCGACGCGATCGTGCTGAAGGCGCTCGCCAAGGAGCGCGACTACCGCTACCAGAGCGCCGACGAGATGCGCGACGACATCGAGCGCTTCCTCGACGGCCTGCCGGTGGCCGCGGCCCAGCAAGCGGCCGCGTACGGCATGGGCGGCGCCGGGTACGGCTACGACCAGGCCGGCGCCGCGCAGTACGACCCGTACGGCCAGACCAACCTGCTGCCGCAGCAGGGCGCGGCCGGCCCGACCACGATGCTGCCGCAGGTCGGCTCCCAGCAGCCGGGCTACGGCTACCCGCCCCAGGCGCAGGACGACGGCTACGGCGGCTCCGGCGGCCGGGGCGGCGGCTACGAGGACGACGACAACTACGGCCGCGGCAGCCGCCGGCAGAGCCAGCAGAAGAAGAACAACACCTCCTGGATCGTGCTGGCCGTCGCGGCCGTGCTGGTGCTGGTGGGTGCGTTCTTCGTCGTGCAGGCGATGCTGAACAGCGGTGGCGGCGGCGGCAAGACGACCGCGCCGAACCTGGTCGGCCTGAGCCTCGCCGACGCGCAGGCGAAGGCGAAGACGCAGAACGAGAAGCTGCAGGTGCAGCAGAGCACCCCGATCGCCTGCCCGGACGCCAAGATCCAGAAGGATCAGGTCTGTACCCAGGAGCCGGTCGCCAACTCGCAGATCGACGTCAACACGCCGATCAAGGTGCACCTGTCCGCCGGCCCGGTGGAGACGGACATCCCGGACGTCACCGGCCAGTCGGTGGACGCGGCGACCACGACGCTGACGGGCAAGGGCTTCACGGTCAAGACCGAGATCAAGAACGACGACTCGGTCGCCCAGGACAAGGTCATCTCGTACAGCCCGAACGGCAAGGCCGCGGCGGGCACGCAGATCACCCTGACCATCTCCGGCGGCGCAGGGAAGGTCGCGGTGCCGCCGGTGACCGGCCAGACCAAGGACGCGGCCAGCCAGGCGATCACCGACGCCGGCCTGACGGTCAAGGTCAGCACCCAGTCGGTGACCGATCCGGCCCAGGTGGACGTCGTCCTGGACCAGAACCCGAAGAGCGGCCAACTGAAAAAGGGCGCTCAGGTCACCATCACGGTCGGCAAGATGGCGGAGAAGCCCTCGGTGCCGATCCTCGTGGGCAAGACCTACAAGCAGGCCTTCGCACTGCTGACCCAGAAGGGCCTCCAGCCGCAGGTCGTCTTCGGCCCGCAGGACGACAACGCGATCGTGCTGAGCAGCGACCCGCCGTCCGGCACCCCGGTCGACGCGGGCTCGGTCGTCCGTCTGACCACCCGGGCCGGTGACGGCCCGCCCACGGGCAACTGACGGACCGAAGCCCACGGAAGGGGTCGCGCAGCACCGCGCGGCCCCTTCCGCGTTCCCCGGGTACGTCGCCGCAGCCCTTCAGGCCGTCAGTTCGGGCGGCGGGGTGCGGCGGGCGTCCACCGGCTCGACCCGCTGCAGGCTCCCCCACACCACCAGCCGGTACAGCGAGGTGTACACCGGCGTGCAGGTGGTCAGGGTGAGGTAGCGGCCGGGCCGGGTGTACGGCGAGCGCTCGGGGACGGGGGCGATGACGCCGGTGTCGTCCGGGGAGGTCTGCGGCAGGACGCCGTCGACCCGGTAGACGTACCAGTGGTCGTCGGTCTCGATCACCACCGGGTCGCCGGGGCCGAGCCGGTCGAGGTCGTGGAAGCGGGCGCCGTGCCCGTCCCGGTGCGCGGCCAGGGTGACGTTGCCGACCGGGTCCCAGGGCATCGCGGAGCGGTACGGCGCCTCGTAGAGGCCGGCGACGCCGGTGTCCAGGACGTCGGCACCGGTGCCGGCCCGGATCAGCACCTCGTTGCCCCGGCCGAGCGCGGGGACGTGCAGGAAGCCCACGGCGCCGGCGGACCGCGCCCGGCCCCCGGCGGGCGGCGGGGCGCTCCAGCCGGCCCGCAGCCGGGCCGCCTGCTGCGCGGTCTGCCGGTCCGCGACCAGGTCCGTCCACCAGACCGAGTACACCGCGAAGAGGGCGATCACCGCCCCGAGTGTGATCATCAGCTCGCCCGCGGCGCCGACCGCCGCCCGGATCCGACGACCGACGGACACAGGACTCACGGCGGGGCCTCCCGGGTGCGGGATCAGCCGGTGAGCGCGGCGGGCTTGCCCTGGCTCCTCGGCCGTTCCTCGAGCATCTTCCCGAACACGATCAGGCGTCCACGGGCACTGAACTCGGGTGTACACGTGGTCAGCGTGATGTAACGACCCGGTTGGGTGAACGGCGAGCCCTTGGGGACGGCCTGGATGACCGTCACGTTGGTCGGCGGAGTCTCCGGGATGCCGCCGGCGACCTCGTAGGTGTAGAAGGCGGTGGCGGTCTCCACCACGATCTTGTCGCCGGGTGCCAACTGGCCGATCTTGCGGAAGGGCTGACCGTGCGTAGTGCGGTGCGCGGCGATCGCGAAGTTGCCGGCCTTGTCCGCCGGCATCGCGGTGCCCGTGTAGTGGCCGACCAGGCCCTTGTCGAGCACCTGCTGCTTCTGGGTGCCCTCGGCGATCGGGTACTTGAGGCCCAGTTTGGGGATGTACAGCAGCGCGAAGCCCTTGCCGGGCTCGAACTGCCCGGCGGGCGCCGCACCGGGCGCGGGCGTCCCGGTGGGCTGCGGGGCGCTGTTCCACTGCTGCTCCAGCCGGTCCCCGGCGGCGTTCGCCGAGGCGTCGGCCTGCACGTTGGTCCACCACAGCTGGTAGGCGACGAAGAGCAGCATCACCAGGCCGAGGGTGATGAAGAGTTCGCCGACCGCCCGGGCCACGACGACCCGCTTCTTCTCCTGCGGCCGCGGCCGGGCGGCGGCGCCGGAGCCGCCCGGGGCCCGGCGCCGGCCGGTGCCGGGGGCGCCCAGCCCGCTCGCCGCCCGGCGGCGCTCGGCGCGGCCCCCGGGGACGGTGGGCACCGCAGGCGCCGCGGGCGCCGCGGGCACGGCCGCCTCGGGCACCGTCCGCAGCTGCATCGTCCGGTCGTCGAACTGCGGGCCGCCGAACTGCGTTTCGGTGAAATGCGGTTCGGCCTGCCCGCCCGGCGCCGCGTCACGGTGGGACCCCGGCTGCTGCGGGGTCTGCTGCGGAGCCTGCTGCGGGAACGGCTGCGGCGGGTCGGCGGACTCGTAGACGCCCCAGTCGTCGGTCCCCCGACCCGGCTGACCGCCCCCCTCCGGGCGTACGGCGGTCACCGCGTCAGCTCCGGCCGATGACCGGGGCGAGCCCGCGGGACCGTCCGACCGCTTCGGGGAACCCGCATTCGGCGAGCCAGTTGGCCAGCATCCGGTGGCCGCCCTCGGTGAGCACCGACTCGGGGTGGAACTGGACGCCCTCGACGGGCAGCTCGCGGTGGCGCAGGCCCATGATCACGCCGCTCTCCGTCCGTGCGGTCACCACCAGGTCGTCCGGCACGGTGCCGGGCTCGACCGCCAGCGAGTGGTAGCGGGTCGCGGTCATCGGCGAGGGCAGGCCCTCGAAGACGCCGCCGTCCTCGTGCTCCACCAGCGAGGTCTTGCCGTGCAGCAGCTCGGGCGCGCGGCCCACCACGGCGCCGTAGGCCACGGCGATCGACTGCAGGCCGAGGCAGACGCCGAACACCGGCAGGCCGGTCGAGGCGCAGTGGTGCACCATCTCGACGCAGACGCCGGCCTCCTCCGGGGTGCCGGGACCCGGGGAGAGCAGCACCCCGTCGAAGCCCCCGTCCCCGGCGCGGCGCACGGCGTGCTCAACGGTCACCTCGTCGTTGCGCACCACCTCGCAGGTGGCGCCCAGCTGGTACAGGTACTGGACGAGGTTGAAGACGAAGCTGTCGTAGTTGTCGACCACGAGGATCCGGGGCGAGCCTGCGGAGCTCATGCGTGCTTCTCCTGGGGTGGGTCCGGGGTGCGGATCGGGCAAGGGACGGGGGAACGGCGGCCGGTCAGCCGGTGCCGCTCTCCACCGTGACGTCGCCGAAGGGCAGCAGCGGTTCGGCCCACGGGAAGACGTACCTGAACAGGACGTAGACCGCCCCGAGGACGAGCAGCAGCGAGATGATCGCGCGGACCGGGGTGTTCCCCGGCAGGTGGCGCCAGAGCCAGCCGTACATCGAGCTCCTCGGATTGGGGTCGGGGACCAGATTAGACGCCGTACCGCCGGGGCACGCCGTCCGTCGCCTTCCGCACCCCCTAACGAGCGGCCTGGGCCGAGAGATCCACCGAGCCCTGGTAGGCCGGGACGGTGAGGTCGCCGCTCTCCTGGACCTTCCAGCCGAGCCCGTAGGCGGCGACGTACTGCAGGTAGTTCTTGATGGCCGGGTCGGCGTCCACCGCCGAGCGCAGGGCGTCCGTCCTGCCGACCGCCCGGATCACGTACGGCGGGGAGTAGACCCGGCCCTGCAGCAGCAGGGTGTTGCCGACGCAGCGCACCGCGCTGGTGGCGATCAACCGCTGGTCCATGACCTGGATGCCCTCGGCGCCGCCCCGCCAGAGCGCGTTGACCACGGCCTGGATGTCCTGCTGGTGGATGACCAGGTCGTTGACGCCGGGGTCGGGCACGCCGGGGATGCGGGCGGTGGCGTTGGGCGGGGCGTCGTTGAGGGTGACGGTGAGGCCGGGGCCGCGCAGCGGCTCCAGTCCGGCCGTCCGCTCCAGAGCGTCCAGGTGCGCGGTGTCGGCCGGGTCCTGGCTCTGGTCGCCGGCCAGCCGGTCGACCTGGTCGTGCAGGCCGCCGATCTGCGCCTGGATCTGCTGGTTCTGGGTGCTGCGCTGCTGTATGACGTCGCTGAGCCGCAGCAGGGAGTCGTCGGTGCGCAGGTCGGTGCCCTGGGCGGTGCGGGCGCTGATGTAGAAGAGCAGACCGGCCAGCGCGAAAACGGTGCAGGTCAGGGCACGGCCGACAATTCGGATGCGCGAGGGGCGGCGAACTGCCGGAGAAGGGGGAATCATGGAATTAGGCACCGTACCCTTATCTCCTTCAGACCCGGCGAACCACTACGCTAACGGACGCCGGTGGCATGTGCGGAGCACGTCTCCCGCTACGGACCGGCCCCACACAGCCGCCGCGCTCCGCTGCACACCGCGCGGTCACAGCGCATCGACAGGAGAGCCCCTCGTGCCGAAGTCCCGAGTCCGGAAGAAGGCCGACTACACGCCGCCGGCCACCACCGCCGTGAAGATCAGCTCCGGCCGCGGCTGGGTCGCCCCGCTGATGCTGGCGTTCTTCCTCATCGGCCTGGTGTGGATCGTCACCTACTACGTGACGAGCGGCGACTGGCCGGTCGGCAGCTGGGGCAACTGGAACATCCTGGTCGGTTTCGGCTTCATCGCGGCGGGATTCGGCGTCTCGACGCAGTGGAAGTAGCAGCGCGGCGCATCCGTTCCGCCTGTCGCCGCCCCGGTCCGTCCGGGGCGGCGTTTCGCTGCCCGCCGTCCAGGCGATCGTACGTTTATCCACACGGTTATCCACACTGGGGAAAACTCGCCCCGGCCTGTGGATAACCTGTTCGCGTTTCCCCGCCGGGCCACGGCCCGCATTCCACGGAACCATGAATTCACCGAGGGGGACGCGCGTAGACCCGGCGAGTGAACAGCGGTGATGGAACAAGCTGTGCACAACCCGCCGCGCGCTGTGGACAACGACCCGTTCCACGGCCGTCCTCAGGCCCCCAGGCGGGCCGTCTCCACCACGACCATCAGCACCACCACGGCCAGCACGCCGGCCACCGTCAGCCCCTGGACGAGGTTCCGGCGGGCCCGCGGCGCGTACATCAGCCCCGCGCCGGTGACCGCGCCGGCGATCAGCCCGCCGACGTGCGCCCGCCAGTCGATCGCCGACACCGAGAAGGTGATCACCAGGTTGAACACCAGCAGGGCGATCACCGGCCCGAGCGGCGTCCGGGTCACCCGGAACAGCACCGCCGTGGCGCCCAGCAGCCCGAAGATCGCCCCGGACGCGCCCACCGAGTAGACGTTGCCCCCGGTCACCACGTACGCGAAGGCGTTCCCCGCCAGGCCGGACAGCAGGTACAGCGCCAGGTAGCGCACCCGTCCCAGCACCCGCTCCAGCTGGGGACCGAGCACCCAGAGCGAGACCATGTTCATCAGGATGTGGAACGGCCCGGCGTGCACGAAGACCGCGGTGGCCAGCCGGTACCACTCCCCGGGCCCCTCGGCGACGCCGAAGCGCACCGGGAAGGCCCCGGCGTGCGTTCCGCTGAGCATCGCCAGCCGGACGCCCCACTCCGGGCTGAGGTACTCCGTCACCAGGAAGACCAGCGCGTTGACCGCGATCAGCGCCTTGGTGACCAGCGCGCCGTCCGTCACCGGGAGCCCGCCGAAGAGGGTCCTGGCCGGCCGCCGCTCCGCGGCCTCGCCGCGCACGCACTCGGGGCAGTGGAACCCGACCGAGGCGCTCACCATGCAGTCCGGACAGATCGGCCGGCCGCAGCGGGAGCACCCCACCCCGGTCTCCCGCTCGGGGTGCCGGTAGCAGCCCGGCAGCGGCGCCGGCCCCTCCGGCTGCGGACGTACGGGCTCGTCCGGAAGCATCCGGGATTCCCTCCTCGTGACAGGTCCCGGCGGCCGCCCTGCGCGGGCACCACCAGGACCGTCCAGGCTACTGCCGGCGGCTCAGCGCCGGGTGATCTCCACCGACTCGATCACCACGGGCCGCAGCGGACGGTCGTCGCCGTCGGTCGCCACGGCGGCGATCCTCTTCACGACCTCCCGGGCCGCCGGGTCGGTGACCTCGCCGAAGATCGTGTGCTTGCGGGTCAGCCGGGTGGCCGGCGCGACCGTGATGAAGAACTGCGAGCCGTTGGTGCCCGGGCCGGCGTTGGCCATCGCGAGCAGGAACGGCTTGGTGAACGCCAGCTCCGGGTGGAACTCGTCGGCGAACGCGTAGCCGGGGCCGCCGGTGCCGTCGCCCAGCGGGTCGCCGCCCTGGATCATGAAGCCGTCGATCACCCGGTGGAAGACGGTGCCGTCGTAGAGCGGCCTCGCCACCTTCTCGCCGGACTCCGGGTCCACCCACTCGCGGGTGCCCTCCGCCAGCTCGACGAAGTTCGCCACCGTCCGCGGGGCGTGGAAGGGGAAGAGGTCGACCACGATGTCGCCCTGGTCCGTCCTCAGGGTCGCCGTGCGCACGTGGGCCACGACCGTCCTCCTTCGTTCCGGGTGTCACCCCGGGTCGCTCCGGTCACTCGGCACCGGAATCATCCCACGGGCCCCGCGGACGGCCCAGCCCGGCGTGCCCCCCGCCGTAACGGGATGCATGATCTCGAAAGAGGTGGAAATGTGCATACCGGACGCCACCGAAGAGGAGAAGCCCGTGACCCGTCTGGACTCAGCGCGCGAGAACGCCGGCTGGAACAAGGAAGCCGCCGCCGCTTACGCCGCCACTGCCAAGGACGCCGCGCTCCACTACGCGGACGAGGCCAGGCAGCGGTTCGGCCCGGCCGTCGAGGCGCTCGGGCCGAAGGCCGCGGCGGCCGGTGCACAGGCCCGCAGCAGCGCCACCCAGGCCGCGCAGGCGGCCCGCGTTCAGTACGCCAAGCACGTCGCTCCGCAGTTGGAGCAAGCCTTCCTCTCGCTGCCCCCGGGCGCGCAGCAGAGCACCCTGAAGGCCGTCCACCGCGCCCAGGAGGCGGCGCTGGCCGCCAAGATCAACGCAACGAAGGCCGCCGGGCAGGCCAAGGCCACCCTCGGCCCCAAGGTCACCGACGCGTACAGCGGCGCCAGGGCCACCGTCGTCCCGGTCGCCCAGGAGGCCCAGGTCCGCGGCGCCGCGGCGCTCACCGCGCTGCAGGGCCACGTGACCGCCTCCGAGATCAGCGAGCTGGCCGCCAAGAACATCAAGAAGGAGAACCGCAGCGGCTGGGCGACCGGCCTCGCGGTCGGCGGCGTCGTCGCGATCGGCGCCGGCGTCTGCGCCTGGCAGTGGTGGCGCAAGCAGAACAACCCGGAGTGGCTGGTCGAGCCCCCGGCGGGCGCGCACAACGGCACCGGCACCCACACCGCCGACCGGCCCGCCGACACCGGCACCACGGCTGCGGACGCCCCGGTCAACGGCTCCGTCCCGCACGACCAGCAGCAGGGCGGCGACACCACTCCGAAGCCCACCCCGCCGCCGCCGAGCCGACCGGACGCCGACCGGCCCAAGCCGCACGACCCGCGCAAGCCGCACTGACGCCGGCGAGACACCGGACTGACACCGGGGATCCGGCCCCGGGAACGACGATCGGCCGCCGACCTGATTCCAGGTCAGCGGCCGATCCGTGTGTGGAGCTTAGGAGATTCGAACTCCTGACATCTGCCATGCAAAGACAGCGCTCTACCAACTGAGCTAAAGCCCCAGCAACAGTGCGCGAAGAGCCGTGCACTGCGCACTAGCGTACCCGCTCCCGACGGAAATCTTGAGCGGGCCGCCGACAGCGGCCCCGGCCGGGCAGGCCGGACCGGGACCGACGAAGATCGTCCAGGGTCTCAGCGACCGGCCGGGACCGGGTCGGTGGCCTCGGTCCACAGGTCCTGCTCGGCGCGGTCCGCCTGGACCTGACGGTAGACAAAGAAGCCGCCGAGGGCGACCAGGGCGACCAGGAGAAGCTTCTTCACCGCGGGACCTCGTCCTTCTTGCAGATCGGATGTACGAGCATCAAGGGCGGTCGGGCCGACAGACCGCCCTGCGGCCGATGATACACACCGGTAACCCGCTTCCGAGCGGCCCGCCACCGCGTCCAACGCCGCTCTCCCCGTGCCCGATTGACGCGACGGCTCCTAGCGGCGGCCGTCGGCGCCCGAACGGGCGGACAGCACCGCGGTGCCGCGCTGCAGGTCGACGCCGCCGCGGGGCGGGGCCCCGTCGCCCTCCTCGTCGCGGAGCATCAGCGTGGTGCCGCGCTGCTTCAGCTCGTGCTGCTCGCCCGCGGCGAACTGGGCGTGCAGCTGCTCGAACCCGGTGGCGGAGACCTGGCCCTCCCGGCCGGCACCGCGCCACGGCAGCCGTCCGGCCCGGCGTGCGCGCAGGGCCAGCTGATCCACCGCGGCCAGGGCCACCAGGGCACACACCAGCCCGGGCAGGCTCATCGCCCAGAAGATCGCCACACCGACCGCCTCCCGTCCCGGGCCCTTGTCCGTCGGCACCAGCCTGGCGGGCCCGGAACGAAAGGTCCAGGGACGTGGATCACCCGGTCAGCGGCCGAAGCTCCACCTGCGTGGCCGAACGGCACCGAGCCGACCGAGGCCGCGGCGGAGCTCGGCGACGTCCTCACGGAGTTCGCGCAGGTCGTGGGCGACCTCGCAGAGCCGGGCGCTCATCGCCCGCACCACGGCGCGGTCGGCGAGCACCATCCGCTCGCAGACCGCGAGCCGGTCGCCGACCTCGCCGGCCAGGATCCACTGCTCGGCGGCGGTGAGGAAGCCATCACGGCCGATCGGCACGGCGGCCGCCTCCTCGACGTCGAGCAGGTGCGACCGCACCTGCCGGGCGACGTCGCTGTCGCGCAGCAGCATGGCCACGTCGAGCACCGCCCGGCGCGGATAGAGCTCCGCGCGCCATCCCCCATTCGAGTTAGGCTGCAACTTGCAGCCGGGCGTGACCTGGGCTTTTGCATTCCTGCGGACGACCTTCAGGCCGTTGTCCACAAGCTCGGCCCGATGCCTGTGGACAACCGCGTTGATCGCACGCTCGCCGACCTCGAAACAGTCGGCGACCATCCGGGTCGTGATGTGCAGCCCGTCGGGCAGCAGGACGAGCGCCTTCACGCGGTCGAGCGCCTCGACCCGGTCGCACGTGCTGCGGCGGAGAGTCGGGGATTCGAGCAGGGCAGCTTCCCCGGACACGGGTACGCCTCCGGAAACGGAGTGGATGGTGGACCGCCCCGTCACCCCGGGCCGGGGGCATGGTCTTCCGCCGGCAGGAGCGGAGGTCGCATCACGTCCACGGATCCAATGACCGGTTCCGTCGCCCGGCGATCCCCGACTTCACGGCGGTTTCGAGTCGCCCAACCCCGAGGTGCCTCCGCGTACCCGGTCCAACGAGCGGTGAGCGCGCTGCATCACGCCGGTCCACCGTCGGCTCGGGCGGCAAGGTGAGGAGCCCGCCCGTCCATGATGTGAGGCGGCCGTTGGCAGGCCCTCCGCGAACCGGCCCGCCTCTCTGCCCGTGGGGTGGGCACGGCACAGCCGTTCTCCGGCCCGGTCGGGCTGATTCGCCGTCGGCGTGGCGTGGTGGCGTAACGGGCAAACAGAAGGGCCCGGATGACGAGTCATCCGGGCCCTTCTGGCAGGTGGGGCTAACAGGACTTGAACCTGTGGCCTCTTCCTTATCAGGGAAGCGCTCTAACCGTCTGAGCTATAGCCCCTTGCCGCACTGAAAGATTAGCGGACCGACGGCCGATCTCCCAAATCCGTATCGGCCGGATGCTCCGATCGGTGCCGGTCGGAGCTGTGGCGGGCCTCGGCGAGCCACTGCTCACGGGTGGCGGGGAGGCCGCTGGCGCCGGCCTCGGTGGTGCGGACGGCGAGCACCTGGTTGATGCCGATGCGGTTCTCCTCGAAGGCGACGGCCGAGGCGGCCATGTACAGCCGCCACACCCGGGCACGGCCGCGGCCGACCAGCTGGGCCGCCGTCTGCCAGTGCGCCTCCAGGTTGGCCACCCACTCGCGCAGGGTCAGTGCGTAGTGCTCGCGCAGCGACTCGACGTCCCGGACCTCGAAGCCGGCCTCCTCCAGGAGGGAGACGGTGCTGCCCACCGGCGCGAGCTCGCCGTCGGGGAAGACGTACCGGTTGATGAAGGGGCTGGGGACGTAGGGCTCGCCGGGGCGGTCGGGGCGGCGGGAGATCTGGTGGTTGAGCAGCCGGCCGCCGGGGGTGAGCAGCCCGTACAGGCCGCGGGCGTATCCGAGGTACTGGACGGCGCCGACGTGCTCGGCCATGCCGACGCTGGAGATCGCGTCGAAGGGGCCGTCGGGGATCTCCCGGTAGTCCTGCAGCCGGACCTCGATCCGGTCCGCGAGACCGGCGTCGGCGACCCGGCGGCGCGCGTACTCCACCTGCTCGGCGGAGATGGAGACGCCCACCGCGCTGACGCCGTAGTGCCGGGCGGCGTGCAGCAGCAGGGAGCCCCAGCCGCAGCCCACGTCGAGCAGCCGCAGGCCGGGCCGCAGCCCCAGCTTGCGGCAGATCAGGTCGAGCTTGGCCTCCTGGGCGGCCTCCAGGCTCTTGGCCCCGGGCGTCCAGTACGCGCACGAGTAGACCATGCTGGGGCCGAGGACGAGCCCGTAGAAGTCGTTGCCGACGTCGTAGTGGTGGCTGATGGCCTCGCGGTCCCGGCGGCGGCTGTGGGCGCGCCCGTGGCCCTTGGGGACCTCCTCCGGCGGGGGAGCGGGCTGCGGGCCCACGGCGCCCGTCACGAGGGCGGTGCGCAGGGCGCGCCGCCCGGGGCGCGACAGGACGTCGGCGAGGCCGGGCCGGTGCACGTCGGTGCGGTCGGAGAACCGGCCGACGGCGGAGAGCACCTCGTAGAGGTCGGTGTCCGGGGCGGTGTCGATGTCCCCGGAGACGTAGGCGCGGGCGAGGCCGAGCTCACCCGGGTGCCAGAGCAGGCGGCGCAGGGCGCGCCGGTTGCGCAGGACGAGTCCGGGGGCGCCGGGCGGGCCGGCGGTGCTGCCGTCCCAGGCCGTCAGGCGCACCGGGATCCGGGCACCGAGCAGTGACTCCACCGCACCGACCAGCTCCGTCGCGACCTCGGCCATCAGACACCTCCGAGCAGCCATACCGGACAGTCCGGGCGCCCCCGGCACCGCCACAGCCAACCGCCGCCCGGGGCCGCGGGGCCGTCCGGCACGCCGGGGCGGTGGCGCTGTCACCCGGATGCCAGCGGGCCCCGACAGCTGCAACAGCCGTCGGGGCCCGCGTTGTTCCCGGGAACTGACCCGATGTCAGTGATCCGGGGGTGGTGGTCAGTCCTCCTCGGCGAGGGTCAGCTCGACACCGCCGGTGAAGCCGGCCGCGGTGTTGTAGATGAACGCCGAGAGGGTGGCGAGCGCGGTCATCAGCACGACGTCGATGATGGCGATCAGCGTGGTGAAGACCATCACCCGGCCGAAGCCGATGTACTCCATGAGGTCGAAGCCGCCGGAGGTGTCCGAGCCGGTGACGTCCTTGAGCGTGCTGGTCAGCGAGTCGAAGACGCCGAGCGCGTTGAGGACGATCCACAGCACGGCGGAGGCCACGATGATGACCACGCCGACGGCCAGCGACAGCAGGAAGCTGACCTTCATGACCGACCACGGGTCGGCCTTGATCACCCGCAGCCGGGCCTTGCGGACGCGGCCGCCGGCACCGGCACCGGCGGCGGAGCCGGGGCTGCCGGAGGGCCGGCGCGCGGCCGGGGCGGACTGCGCCGCCGCGCCGGGGACGCGGGTTCCGCGGGCCGGCGTGGGCTGGCCCTTGGAGTACGTGGTCGGCTGCGAGTAGCCGCCCGGCGAGGGCGGGGCGCTGGGGGCCGGCGGAGTGCCGCCGCCCGCGGGGAAGCCGCCGGTGCCGCCGGAGCCGGGCTGGCCGGCGGAGGCGACGGGGGGCATCAGCGAGGTGGAAGCGGCCGGGTGCTCGGCCGGAGGCTGCGGTACGCCGCTGTAGGGCGTTCCGCCCTGCGCGGCACCCGGAGCTCCGCCCGCGGCACCTCCCGCTCCGCCCGTGGCTCCACTCACCCTGGTCCTCCCGCCGTTCCTTCCCGGGAGGCCGCCGCCGCCCGGTCATCGTCTGTCGGCCGGCCCCGGCCAGGTGGGCCGGCGCCGGTCGGCGGCCGGCGCGCCCCTCGGGGAGGGCTGCGCCGGCCGCCCGGACGTGCGGTCAGGCCTGGTCGGCCGTGCCGTCCGCCGTCGTCGTGTCCGCGGCGGCCTGGGCCTCGTCGGCCTCGCCCTCCGCGGTGTCCTCGTCCTCCGCCTCCGCGTTGCGGGCCATGCCCACGACCGCGTCGCGCTTTCCGAGGTTGATCAGTTGGACGCCCATGGTGTCACGTCCGGTTTCACGGACCTCGGAAACCCTCGTCCGGATCACGCCGCCCGAGAGGGTGATGGCCATGATCTCGTCGGTCTCCTCGACGACCAGGGCCCCGACCAGCGAGCCCCGGCCCTCGACGATCTTCGCCGCCTTGATGCCGAAGCCTCCGCGTCCCTGGACACGGTACTCGTCGACCGACGTGCGCTTGGCGTAGCCGCCGTCGGTGGCCGTGAACACGAAGGTACCCGGCCGGATCACGTTCATCGAGAGGAGTTCGTCGTCCTCGCGGAAGGCCATGCCCTTCACGCCGGAGGTGGCGCGGCTCATCGGGCGCAGCGCCTCGTCCGTCGCGGTGAACCGGATCGACTGGGCCTTGCGGGAGATCAGCAGCAGGTCGTCGTCGGCGGAGACCAGCTCGGCGCCGATCAGCTCGTCGTCCCGGCCCTCGTCGTCCTGGCGCAGGTTGATCGCGATCAGGCCGCCGGAACGGGGGGAGTCGTAGTCCTTCAGCGCGGACTTCTTGACCAGGCCGGCCCGGGTGGCGAGGACCAGGTACGGCTTGTCCTCGTAGGTGCGCACCGCCATGACCTGGGCGATGTGCTCCTCGGGCTGGAAGGCGAGCAGGTTGGCGACGTGCTGGCCGCGGGCGTCGCGGCCGGCGTCCGGCAGCTCGTAGCCCTTGGCCCGGTAGACCCGGCCCTTGTTGGTGAAGAACAGGATCCAGTTGTGGGTCGTCGTCACGAAGAAGTGGTCGACGATGTCGTCCTGCTTCAGCTGGGCGCCGCGGACGCCCTTGCCGCCGCGCTTCTGCGAGCGGTAGAGGTCGGAGCGGGTGCGCTTGACGTAGCCGCCGCGGGTGATGGTGACGACGATGTCCTCCTCGGCGATGAGGTCCTCGATGGAGAGGTCGCCGTCGGAGGGGATGAGGGTGGAGCGCCGCTCGTCGCCGTACTTCTCGACGATCGCGGTGAGCTCCTCGGAGACGATCCCGCGCTGGCGGACGGGGGAGGCGAGGATCTGGTTGTACTCGTTGATCTTCGCCTGCAGCTCGTCGTGCTCGCTGAGGATGCGGGCGCTCTCCAGGGCGGCGAGGCGGCGCAGCTGCATCTCGAGGATGGCGTTGGCCTGGAGCTCGTCGATCTGGAGCAGGCCCATCAGGCCGGTGCGGGCGGCGTCGGCGCTCTCCGAGGCCCGGATGAGGGCGATGACCGCGTCGATCTGGTCGAGGGCCTTGAGCAGCGCGCGCAGGATGTGGGCGCGCTCCTCGGCCTTGCGCAGCCGGAAGGTCGTCCGGCGGACGATGACCTCGATCTGGTGGGCGACCCAGTGCCGGATGAAGGCGTCCAGCGAGAGGGTGCGCGGCACGCCGTCGACCAGGGCGAGCATGTTGGCGCCGAAGTTGGTCTGCAGGTCGGTGTGCTTGTACAGGTTGTTGAGCACGACCTTGGCGACCGCGTCCCGCTTGAGCACGATGACCAGGCGCTGGCCGGTGCGCGAGGAGGACTCGTCGCGGACGTCCGCGATGCCGGCGATCTTGCCGTCCTTGACCAGGTCGGCGATCTTCAGCGCGAGGTTGTCCGGGTTGACCTGGTAGGGCAGCTCGGTGATGACCAGGCACTGGCGGCCCTGGATCTCCTCGACCTCGACGACCGCGCGCATGGTGATCGAGCCGCGGCCGGTGCGGTACGCGTCCTCGATGCCGCGGCGGCCGACGATCAGCGCGCCGGTCGGGAAGTCGGGGCCCTTGATCCGCTCGATCAGGGCCTCCAGCAGCTCCTCGTTGGAGGCCTCGGGGTGCTCCAGGGCCCACAGGGCACCGGAGGCGACCTCGCGGAGGTTGTGCGGCGGGATGTTGGTGGCCATGCCGACCGCGATGCCGGTGGCACCGTTGATCAGCAGGTTGGGGATGCGCGAGGGCAGGACGGTCGGCTCCTGCGAGCGGCCGTCGTAGTTGGAGGCGAAGTCGACGGTCTCCTCGTCGATGTCGCGCATCATCTCCATGGCCAGCGGCATCATCTTGCACTCGGTGTAGCGCATCGCCGCGGCCGGGTCGTTGCCCGGGGAGCCGAAGTTGCCGTTGCCGTCGACCAGCGGCATCCGCATCGACCACGTCTGGGCGAGGCGCACCAGGGTGTCGTAGATCGACGAGTCGCCGTGCGGGTGGTAGTTGCCCATGACGTCGCCGACGACGCGGGCGCACTTGTAGTAGCCCTTCTCGGGGCGGTAGCCGCCGTCGTACATCGCGTAGAGCACGCGCCGGTGCACCGGCTTGAGGCCGTCGCGGACCTCGGGCAGGGCCCGGCTCACGATGACGCTCATCGCGTAGTCGAGGTACGAGCGCTGCATCTCCGTCTCGAGCTCGATCGGCTCGATCCGCAGGGTGCCCTGGGCCTCGGTGTTCTCCGGAGTCTCGTCGCCGTCCGGACGGTTGTCGTCGACCACTGGTGGTCAGTTTCCTTTCACGCGTGACTGGTCCGTGGGATCCCGGTGGGGATCACACGTCCAGGAAGCGGACGTCCTTGGCGTTGCGCTGGATGAAGGAGCGGCGGGCCTCGACGTCCTCGCCCATCAGGACGGAGAACAGGTCGTCGGCCCGGGCGGCGTCCTCCAGGGTCACCTGCAGCAGCAGGCGGTGCGCCGGGTCCATGGTGGTGATCCGCAGCTCCTCGGCGTTCATCTCGCCGAGACCCTTGAAGCGCTGGATGGCGTCGTCCTTGGGCAGGCGCCGGCCGGCCTCGACGCCGGCCGCGATCACGGCGTCGCGCTCGCGGTCGGAGTAGGCGTACTCGAAGTCGTCCTTGCCCCACTTGATCTTGTACAGCGGGGGCATCGCCAGGTACACGTACCCGGCCTCGACCAGCGGCCGCATGAAGCGGAACAGCAGGGTGAGCAGCAGGGTGCGGATGTGCTGGCCGTCGACGTCGGCGTCGGCCATCAGGACGATCTTGTGGTACCGCAGCTTCTCGGCGTCGTAGTCCTCCTGGATGCCGCAGCCGAAGGCCGAGATCAGCGCCTGGACCTCGGTGTTCTGCAGCACCTTGTCGATCCGCGCCTTCTCGACGTTGAGGATCTTGCCGCGGATCGGGAGGATCGCCTGGGTGCGGGGGTCGCGGCCCTGCTTGGCCGAGCCGCCGGCCGAGTCGCCCTCGACGATGAAGATCTCGCACTCCGCCGCGTCCTTGGACTGGCAGTCGGAGAGCTTGCCCGGCAGCGAGGCGGTCTCCAGCAGGCCCTTGCGGCGCGTCAGGTCGCGGGCCTTGCGGGCGGCGACCCGGGCGCTGGCGGCCTGGATGGACTTGCGGATGATGTCCGCGGCCTCGTTGGGGTTGCGGTCCAGCCAGTCGGCGAGGTGCTCGTTGACGACCTTCTGCACGAAGGTCTTGGCCTCGGTGTTGCCGAGCTTGTCCTTGGTCTGGCCCTCGAACTGCGGCTCGCCGAGCTTGACCGAGATGATCGCGGTCAGACCCTCGCGGATGTCCTCGCCGGAGAGGTTGTCGTCCTTCTCGCGGAGCAGCTTCTTGTCGCGGGCGTACCGGTTCATCAGACCGGTCAGCGCGGCGCGGAAGCCCTCCTCGTGGGTGCCGCCGCCGTGGGTGTGGATGGTGTTGGCGAAGGAGTACACGCCCTCGCTGTACGAGGCGTTCCACTGCATGGCGACCTCGACGGAGATCGTCCGGTCCTTGTCCTCGGCCTCGAAGGAGATGACCGAGGGGTGGACGACCTCGCCCTTGCGGGAGTTGAGGTGCGCGACGAAGTCGGCGATGCCGCCGTCGTAGCGGTAGGTGACGGAGAGCGGGTTGCCCTCGTCGTCGGAGTGCTCGGGGCGCTCGTCGGTCAGCGAGATGGTCAGGCCCTTGTTGAGGAAGGCCATCTCCTGGAAGCGGCGGGAGAGCGTCTCGAAGGAGTAGACGGTGGTCTCGAAGATGTCGCCGTCGGCCCAGAACGTGACGCTGGTGCCGGTGCGCTCGGTGGCCTCGTGCCGGTCGAGCGGCGCGGTCGGCGCACCCATCTTGTAGTCCTGGGTCCAGCGGTGGCCGTCGGTGTGGATCTCGACCGCCAGACGCGTCGACAGCGCGTTGACGACCGAGACGCCGACGCCGTGCAGACCGCCGGAGACGGCGTAGCCGCCGCCGCCGAACTTGCCGCCCGCGTGCAGCACGGTGAGGACGACCTCGACGGCGGGCTTCTCCTGCCCCGGCACGATGCCGACGGGGATGCCGCGGCCGTTGTCGACGACCCGGACGGCACCGTCGGCCAGGATCGTCACGCCGATGGTGTCCGCGTGCCCGGCCAGTGCCTCGTCGACGGAGTTGTCCACGACCTCGTAGACGAGGTGGTGCAGGCCGCGCTCACCGGTCGAGCCGATGTACATGCCCGGGCGCTTGCGGACGGCGTCCAGACCCTCCAGCACCTGGATGGCGTTGGCGTCGTAGGACTTCCCGGTCGCGGGGTCGATGGATTCATTGGTCTGGCTGGGATTGCCGGAATCGGCCACGAAGCGCCCTCTCTGGCACAGCGCGGGCCGCACCCCGCCCCTTCGTCGGGCGGGTCTGCGACCACGGCGTTTCGACTCGGTTGCTGCGAGCAACAGCGTTTGCTCTTCAGTCTACCGGTACGACTGACAGAGACGGGCGTTTGGCAGCCCCTGAGGGCAGATGTGCCGCCCTGAATCCCCTCCGCACATGTCCCGATACTCGCCAGGGGGGCTCAGGGCCCCTGGACGGGCCGCCAGCCGTTCCGGATCCGTTCACTCCGGGTGATGCCGTCAGCCCCAGGTGTCGCCCGGCCCGCGGCTACCCGGCGCACGCAGCCGGCCGTAGCCGCGCTTGGGGGCGTCCGGCCCCAGAACCTTGATCACCCGTACCGTGCCGTGCCCCAGCTCGTGGTTCAAGCGAGCCACCAACTGCCGCGCCAGAAGCCGCAGTTGGGTGGCCCATGCGGTGGAGTCGCACTGCACGGTGAGCACCGCCGCGGCCTCCTCGAACTGCTTGGGCACACAGTGCGCCGCGATGTCCGGTCCGACGATCTGCGGCCAGCGGCCCATCACCCCGCCGACCGCCGCAGGCGCCTCCCAACCCCGCTCCGTGATCAGACGGTTCAGCGCGGCCCCCAGCGGAACCGGATCGCGGCCGTCCGCCCGCGCCCCGCTGCGCAGCCCGTGCCGCTTAGCCTCGCGCTTCTCCCGGACCTGCTCGCCGCGCCGGCGCGCCTGCTCCTTGGCCGCCCGCAGCGCCACCCGGGCCAGGTCGACCCCGGACGGATCGGCCTGCCCGGCCCCCTGCGGCGGCGTCTCGCCCATGCGCGGCTCTCCCTCGTCGCGGCAACACTGAGCCTTCCAGGGTACGCACCGGCCCGCCTACGAGGACGCGCGCGGGCCCGCCCGCACGCCCGGGAGGGCCCGGAACTAGGGGTCGAGCCGGGCCACCGTGCCCTCGGAGACGGCGTAGCGCGCGCCGGTCAGGGCCTTCGGGACGTCCTCCGGGACGGCCGCGGTCACCAGCACCTGCTCGCCGCCGGCCACCAGCTCCGCCAACCGGTCGCGGCGCCGCGCGTCCAGCTCGGCGAAGACGTCGTCCAGGATCAGCACCGGCTCGCCGCCGTCCGCCTTCAACAACTCGTACGAGGCCAGCCGCAGCGCCAGCGCGAACGACCAGGACTCGCCGTGGCTGGCGTACCCCTTGGCCGGCAGCGGGCCGAGCCGCAGCACCAGCTCGTCCCGGTGCGGACCGACCAGGGTCAGCCCCCGGTCGACCTCCTGCTTGCGCATCTCCTGCAGCGCGGCGAGCAACTGCTCCTCCGCCTGCTCCCGGCTGGTGGGCAGCGCCCCCTCGAAGGAGCTGCGGTACTCCAGCACCGTCTCGCCGCCGCCCGGCGCGAGCTGCCGGTACGCCTGGGCGACCAGCGGCTGCAGCGCACCGACCAGTTGCAGCCGGAAGGCGGTCAGCTCCGCGCCGGCCCGGGCCAGGTGGCCGTCCCAGATCTCCAGGGTGGAGAGGTCCGCGCCCTTGCCGCCGCCCGCCCGGCGGGCCATCGCCGCCGTCTTCAGCAGGGCGTTGCGCTGCTTCAGCACCCGCTCGTAGTCCTGCCGGACCCCGGCGAGCCGGGGGGCGCGTGCGGTCAGCAGCTCGTCCAGGAAGCGTCGCCGCTCCCCCGGGTCGCCCTTCACCAGGGCGAGGTCCTCGGGGGCGAACAGCACCGTCCGCAGCAGCCCCAGCACGTCGCGCGGCCGGACGTTGTCCGAGCGGTTGATCCGCGCCCGGTTGGCCTTGCCCGGGGTGATCTCCAGTTCGACCAGGGTGGGCCGCTGCTCGCGCACGATCGAACAGCGGACGACCGCCCGCTCGGCCCCCAGCCGGATCAACGGGGCGTCGGTGGCCACCCGGTGGCTGCCGAGCGTCGCCACGTAGCCGACCGCCTCGACGAGGTTGGTCTTGCCCTGGCCGTTGGGCCCCACGAACGCGGTGACGCCCGGGTCGAGGGGCACCTCGACCCGGGCGTAGGAACGGAAGTCGGCGAGCGACAGATGCGCGACATGCATGGTGGTGGACTGCGCCCGCCTTCCGTGGACTACTTCGACTCGACCGCGTGGCCGCCGAACTGGTTGCGCAGGGCGGCGATCATCTTCATCTGCGGCGAGTCCTCCTGCCGCGAGGCGAAGCGGGCGAACAGCGAGGCGGTGATCGCCGGCAGCGGCACCGCGTGGTCGATCGCGGCCTCGACCGTCCAGCGGCCCTCGCCGGAGTCCGCCGCCCAGCCCTTGAGCTTGGCGAGGTGCTCGTCGTCGTCCAGCGCCCGGACGGCCAGGTCCAGCAGCCAGGAGCGGATGACCGTGCCCTCCTGCCAGGAGCGGAAGACCTCGCGCACGTCGGTGACCTCGGGGGCCGCCTCCAGCAGCTCCCAGCCCTCGGCGAAGGCCTGCATCATCGCGTACTCGATGCCGTTGTGGACCATCTTCGCGAAGTGGCCGGCGCCGGCCTTGCCCGCGTGCACCGAGCCGAAGTCGCCCTCGGGCTTCAGCGCGTCGAAGATCGGCTTGACCCGCTCGACGTGCTCGGCGTCGCCGCCGTACATGAGCGCGTAGCCGTTCTCCAGGCCCCAGACACCGCCGGAGACGCCGCAGTCGACGAAGCCGATGCCCTTGGCGGCCAGCAGCTCGGCGTGCTTGACGTCGTCCGTCCAGCGGGAGTTGCCGCCGTCGACCACCACGTCACCGGGCGCGAGGAGCTCCGCGAGCTGCTCCACCGTCTCCTGGGTCGGACCGCCGGCCGGCACCATCACCCACACCACGCGCGGGCCGTGCAGCTTCTCGATGAGCTCCTGGAGGCTGTCGACGTCCGCGAGGTCCGGGTTCCGGTCGAAGCCGATGACGGTGTGGCCGGCGCGGCGGATGCGCTCGCGCATGTTGCCGCCCATCTTGCCGAGACCGATGAGGCCGAGCTCCATGACAAGTCCTTCACTGTGGTTTCGTGCCGAGACGGCGGCGCCGTTGCCGCGCTGCCCTGAGCCTACGCCGCCCAGGGGCGAGGCCCCGCCGGTCGCAGCCGACCGGGCGAGGCCTCGTCGTCCACAGGGTGTGGACCGGCTGCGCCCGCCTGTGGACGGCGGGCGCAGCGGTCAGCCGGAGAGCCGGACCGGCATGATCAGGTACTGGTACGCCTCGTCCGCCTCGGCGTCCACCGCGGGCTTGCCGCTGAGCAGCGCCGGCTTGGTCGGCGTGGTGAAGCTCAGCTGGGCGAAGGCGGAGTCGATGGCCTTGAGGCCCTCCTCCAGGTAGCCCGGGTTGAACGCGATCGAGATGTCGTCGCCCTCGAGGTCGGCGTCGATCCGCTCGGTGGCCTGCGCGTCGTCGCCGGAGCCGGCCTCCAGCGTCAGCACGCCCTGCTCGAAGCTGAGCCGGACCGGGGTGTTGCGCTCGGCCACCAGGGAGACGCGCTTGAGCGCCTCCAGGAACGGCTGGGTCTGGATCGCGGCGACGGCCGAGAACTCCGTCGGGAACAGGCTGCGGAACTTCGGGAACTCGCCCTCCAGCAGCCGGGTGGTGGTGCGGCGGCCGGCGCCCTCGAAGCCGATCAGGCCCTCGCCCGCACCGCCGGAGGCGAGCGCGATGGAGACCGTGTCGCCGCTGCCGAGGGACTTGGCGATGTCCTGCAGGGTCTTGGCGGGCACCAGGGCGACCGCGCTGATGTCCGGCTGCTCGGGCTTCCACAGCAGCTCGCGGACGGCGAAGCGGTACCGGTCGGTGGCGGCCAGGGTGATCCGGTCGCCCTCGATCTCGACCCGGACGCCGGTCAGCACCGGGAGGGTGTCGTCCCGCCCGGCGGCGACGGCGGCCTGGCTGACGGCGGAGGCGAAGACGTCGCCGGAGACCGTGCCGGTGGCGGTCGGCATCGCCGGCAGGGCCGGGTACTCGTCGACCGGGAGGGTCGGCAGGGTGAACCGGGAGCTGCCGCAGACCACGCTGACCCGCATGCCGTCGGTGGAGATCTCCACCGGCCGGTTCGGCAGGTTGCGGGAGATGTCGTTGAGCAGGCGGCCGGAGACCAGGACGGTGCCGGCCTCCTCGACGTCCGCCTCCAGCTCGACCCTGGCCGAGACCTCGTAGTCGAAGCCGGAGAGGGCCAGGGAGCCCTCCTGGGCCGTCAGCAGCAGGCCGGCCAGCACCGGCACCGGCGGCCGCGCCGGGAGGCTGCGAGCAGCCCAGGCCACCGCCTCCGCGAGGACATCACGCTCCACCCGGAACTTCACCGGTAACCGCCTCCTGGCTCACTGCTGTGCGCTGCGCGCTCGATCGTCTCGGTGCACTGGGCCGCCCGGCGCAACCGCGCGGCTTCCAGTTGCCGAGGACAGTCTGACGTACTCCACCGACAGACGGAGCAGATGGGCGGAAGCAACCCGAACAGGTGTCGGGATCGCGTTGTCCACAGATTTCGGCCCGCCCCCCTGTTGATCAAGCTCAGGGGTCTCTATGTGTAGTGGTAGTAGTAGGGCCTGTGGAAACCGTGGATAACCCTGTTTCCACAGGTCAGGGCCGATATTTTGTCCACAGTCGCTGTGGACGGCCGCTGTGGACAACCGGGCCCCGCTGTGGACAACCGAGAGTTACCCACAGGGCACGCTGAGTATCCACAGGTTATCCCCAGGACTGTCCCCAGATGATGCCCCGGTTATCCACGGGTGTCGAGCAACATCACGTGACGCCTTTCACACCTGGGGGTGAACATCTGCGCCGAGTTGTCGAACTGTGGATACAGCTGTGGAGAACCTGGGGAAAACCGTCGACTCCCTGGGGACAACCGGTGGACAACCTGATCGGCCGACTGGCGGAGCGTCAACTTTCCACACCCTGTGGATAACCGTTGTGCACAAGTCCACAGCCACCTGACCTGCAGGGAAGAGCGTAGCCCGGATGCCCCTGTGGACGAATTCTGGATAACTCGGCGCCCCGGCCCCTGTGGACGGGGGAAAACCCGGCCGTCCTGTGGATTGCAGCGCCCCGCGGCCGCCCCGTTCGAATTTCTGGACGCGCGTTCCATTCGGCGCATTTCCCGCCCCTCGCGCCGTCCGGTGGATGCTGCCCCGGCGCGGCGGCGTCCACACCTGCCGTACGACCCCGTCCGGCGCCCGTGCCGGGCCGGCCCCGGGGACGGCGAGGGCCCCGCCGACGGTGCGTCGACGGGGCCCTGGAACGCCCGGCTGTCGCCCCGCGGGGCGACTCGGGGGATCAGCTCTTGATGCGGTTGGTCAGCTCGGTGACCTGGTTGTAGATCGACCGGCGCTCGGCCATCAGCGAGCGGATCTTCCGGTCTGCGTGCATCACCGTGGTGTGGTCGCGCCCGCCGAACTGCGCGCCGATCTTCGGCAGCGAAAGGTCCGTCAGCTCGCGGCAGAGGTACATGGCGATCTGGCGCGCCGTCACCAGCACCCGGCTGCGGGAGGATCCGCAGAGGTCGTCGACGCCGAGGCCGAAGTAGGCGGCCGTCTGCTGCATGATCACCTGCGCGGTGATCTCCGGCCCGGCGTCCTCGTCGCCGCCCGGGATCAGGTCCTTGAGGACGATCCCGGCCAGCTCCAGGTCGACCGGGGCCCGGTTGAGGTTGGCGAAGGCCGTGACCCGGATCAGCGCGCCCTCCAGCTCGCGGATGTTCCGGGTGATCCGGGAGGCGATGAACTCCAGCACGTCGGCCGGGGCGTTCAGCTGCTCCTGGATCGCCTTCTTGCGCAGGATCGCGATCCGGGTCTCCAGCTCCGGCGGGGTGACGTCGGTGATCAGCCCCCACTCGAAGCGGTTGCGCAGCCGGTCCTCCATCGTGATCAGCTGCTTGGGCGGCCGGTCGGACGACAGCACGATCTGCTTGTTGGCGTTGTGCAGGGTGTTGAAGGTGTGGAAGAACTCCTCCTGCGTGGACTCCTTGCTCGCCAGGAACTGGACGTCGTCCACCAGCAGGATGTCCATGTCCCGGTACCGCTTGCGGAACGCGTCCGCCTTGCCGTCCCGGATCGAGTTGATGAACTCGTTGGTGAACTCCTCGGAGCTCACGTACCGCACCCGCGTGCCGGGGAAGAGGCTGCGCGAGTAGTGGCCGATGGCGTGCAGCAGGTGCGTCTTGCCGAGGCCGGACTCGCCGTAGATGAACAGCGGGTTGTAGGCCTTCGCGGGTGCCTCGGCCACGGCGACCGCGGCCGCGTGCGCGAAGCGGTTGCTCGCGCCGATAACGAAGGTGTCGAAGAGGTACTTGGGGTTCAGCCGGGCCGGCTCGTCCTTGCGGGCGCCGCCGGCCGGCGGCGCCCCGGGCGGCGGTGCACAACGCCCGCATCGGCAGCCGCCTCCCCGGGCCGGCCGGCGGGGCCCCGGGCGGCGCCGGCCCGCCGGGCGCCGGGGTGCGCTCGGGCAGGGCCGGGGGGCCCGGGGCCGGGGCGACGGGCAGCCGGGCGGCACCGCGGCGCGAGCCGCCGCCGGCCCGCGGCCTGGCCTCGGACGGGTCCGGCCCCAGCACCCCGCCGAACAGGTCGCCCTGCGCGGGGGTGGCGGTCGGCAGCCCCTTCGGCCGGGGCGGCTCGGGCTGCCGCTCGGCGGCGGGCGGAGGCGCCTGCTCGTAGTCGGGGCGGTCCCACTCGGCGGGGGCGGCGGGGCGCTCGCCCCAGGGCCGCTGCTCCTCGGCGTACGGGGCCGGTACCTGCTCGTAGCGTGGGGCGTCGTACCGGTCGGGCCGCTCCGGCTGCTCGTACGGGCGCTCGGGCTGCTGCTCGTACGGCCGGGGCTGGTCGTAGGACGGGGGTGCGTAGCGCTCGGGCTCGCCGTGGTACGGGCGCTCGGACCACTCCTGGCCGGGCTGCGGGCGCGGCGGCTCGGCCTGCTGCGGCTCGGGGGCGGGGGTCGGCAGCGCGTTGGCGTCCACCATCACGGCGATCCGGACGGGCCGGGCGAACTCGTAGGTGAGCGCCTCGGTGAGCTGGGGGAGGAGACGACCCTCCAGCACCTGCTTGGCCCGCTCGTTGGGGGCCGCCAGCAGGGCGGTGTCGTGCATCATCCACATCGGCTGGGTGCGCCGCAGCCACATCTTGTCGCTGTCCCCGACCCCGGCGTCGTTGACCAGCCGCTCGACGACCTTCGCCCAGAGCGGGACGAGATCGCTGTTGACATCAGCCACTGGTGCACGCTTTCTCGTTCCCCGCGGTGGGGGGCTCAGGGGGACTCGGGGTGCCGGTCCGATCGATGAACAAACCCGACAAGTCCTGCAACGGTAGTCAGCGGGCAGAGCTGATTCAAGTTGTTGTCCACAGGCTGTGGGCGACGGGCGGCGGGGCTGCCGGTTTGACCCTCCGGGGCGGTGCCGCGTACCGTAACCAGGTCGAGTTGTCGATGGCCGCTGCCGCATGCCCGCGGGTCCACCCGCTTCCACAAGGCGCGCAGCACGGGCGCCGTGGATGGCCCCAACCCCAGCAGACCTGGGCCGTTGGGGTGGATTTCCCGTCGAAGGGGAGATCGCGCGGACGCACGGTGACGGCCAAGCGACGTCCCGTCATCCTACGATTCACCTCAGGAGCCCCCGAGTGAGCAAGCGCACCTTCCAGCCGAACAACCGCCGTCGCGCCAAGACCCACGGCTTCCGGCTCCGGATGCGTACCCGCGCCGGCCGCGCCATCCTGGCCGCTCGCCGTGGCAAGGGCCGCGCCAGCCTGTCCGCCTGATCCGGCGCACGGGTTCTGATCGTGCTGCCCTCCGAGAATCGGCTGCGGCGGCGCCAGGACTTCTCGACCGCGGTGAAACGCGGTCGCCGGGCCGGTAAGCCCCTGCTGGTCGTCCACCTCGACAGAGAGGGTGGCCGGCCGGGGCCGACGGACCGGGAAAGCGACTGCGGCCCGCACGCCGCCGAGGGGCTTCCTTCGGCGCGTGCGGGTTTCGTCGTGAGCAAGGCCGTGGGATCCGCGGTCGTGCGCAATCTCGTGAAGCGTCGCCTTCGTCACCTCGTCCGTGAGCGTCTGCCCCGGCTGCCCGCAGGTAGCCTGATAGTGGTACGCGCGTTGCCCCAGGCGGGGTCGGCGTCGTACATCGATCTCGAACACGACCTGGACGCGGCGCTGCGGCGGTTGCTCCGGGCGGAGCCGACCGGCAGTGCGCCGACGGGAGCAGGGCGATGAAGTACCTGCTGATGGGGCTGATCAGGCTCTACCAGTGGACGATCAGTCCGCTGCTCGGGCCGGTGTGCCGTTACTACCCCTCGTGCTCGCACTACGGGTACGAGGCGGTGCGCCAGCACGGTGCGATCAAGGGGAGCGGTCTGACCGCATGGCGCATCCTGCGCTGCAACCCCTGGTCGCCGGGTGGGGTCGACCATGTGCCACCGCGCAAGCACCCGGTGTGGCACCGCCGGGTCCGCAATCTGCTGAGCCCGAAGAGTGGGACCGCCGGGCCGGAGCCGGTGGCCAATCCTGATGTCCAAGGAGCCTGACCGGTGACGTTCTCCTTCCTTAGCCCCCTCTACACAGCGGTGTCCTGGATCATCGTCCAGTTCCACTCGCTGTACAGCCACGTCTTCGATCCGGACGGCGGCTGGGCCTGGGGTCTGTCCATCGTCTCGATGGTGGTCGTCATCCGGATCTGCCTGATCCCGCTCTTCGTGAAGCAGATCAAGGCGACCCGCGCCATGCAGGCGATCCAGCCGAAGATGAAGGCCATCCAGGAGCGCTACAAGAACGACCGGCAGCGCCAGTCCGAAGAGATGATGAAGCTCTACAAGGAGGCGGGTACCAACCCCTTCTCGAGCTGTCTCCCGATCCTGGTGCAGGCCCCGTTCTTCACGGCCCTCTACGGAGTGCTGGCCTCGGTGGC
Source organism: Kitasatospora arboriphila (assembly GCF_039528095.1). Classification (NCBI taxonomy): domain Bacteria; kingdom Bacillati; phylum Actinomycetota; class Actinomycetes; order Kitasatosporales; family Streptomycetaceae; genus Kitasatospora; species Kitasatospora arboriphila. The sequence goes on along the minus strand of NZ_BAAALD010000012.1, from coordinate 41,687 downwards.
CGCCGACAAGACGATCGGCGTCATCAACGAGCAGCTGCTGGACAGCGCCAAGCAGGCGCACATCTTCGGCGCCCCGCTCTCGGCGACCTTCCTGGGCAGCAGCGAGCTGAGCGTCAAGATCGTCGTCGCGGTGATGATCGTCCTGATGTCGCTGTCGCAGTTCGTCACCCAGCGCCAGCTGATGACCAAGAACGTCGACCTGACGATCAAGACGCCGTTCATGCAGCAGCAGAAGATGCTCATGTACGTCTTCCCGATCATTTTCGCCGTGATGGGCATCAACTTCCCGGTCGGTGTCCTGGTCTACTGGCTGACCACCAACGTCTGGTCGATGGGCCAGCAGCTGATCGTCATCCGCAACAACCCGACGCCGGGCTCCAAGGCCTTCGCCGAGCGCCAGGCCCGTCTGAAGAAGGCCGGCCGGCTCAACCCGGACGGCTCCGCCCGCAAGGCCCCCTGGCTGGCCGCGCTGACGGGTGGCAACAAGCAGCCCGCGGCGACCGCCGAGGCCGTGGTGGCCGAGACCGTCCAGGTCCGTCGCCAGCAGCCGCGCAAGCAGAGCAAGGCGCAGCGCCAGCAGACCGCCGGCCACCAGGCGCAGACGACGACCGGCGAGCACGCCGAGGAGCACGTCGCCGACGAGCCGGTGGCGCTGTCCAAGCAGGACGACGCCGTCCCGGCCGGTCACTCCGCGGCCAAGCAGCCCGCCGGCAAGACCGGTCCGCGCCAGCAGCCGAAGCGCGGCGGCCAGGGCGGCGGCCAGCGGCCGAAGAAGAAGTCCTGACCGGCCGACGCCGGTCGACGCGGACCCAGATCTTCCCTCTCGGCCCCACCCGAGGGCCCATCCCCGAAGGAGTCCATCAGTGACGGAAGGCACCACCTCCGCCGTCGAGGTCGAGGCAGGCGCGGAGTCCGGCGAGAGCGTCGTCGCGCGGCTGGAGCGCGAGGGCGACATCGCCGCCGACTACCTGGAGGGTCTGCTGGACATCGCGGACCTGGACGGCGACATCGACATGGACGTCGAGGGCGACCGGGCGCTGGTCTCGATCGTCAGCGACGGCACCGACCGGGCGCTGCAGCGGCTGGTCGGCCAGGACGGCGAGGTGCTGGAGGCGCTGCAGGAGCTGACCCGCCTGGCGGTGCACCGGGAGACCGGCGAGCGCAGCCGTCTGATGCTGGACATCGCGGGCTTCCGGGCCCGCAAGCGGGCCGAGCTGGCCACGCTCGGCGCCGAGGCGGCCGAGAAGGCGAAGTCCACCGGCGAGCAGGTCAAGCTCCGCCCGATGACCCCCTTCGAGCGCAAGGTGGTGCACGACGCGGTCGCGGCCGCCGGTCTGCGCAGCGAGTCGGAGGGCGAGGAGCCCCAGCGGTGCGTGGTCGTGCTTCCGAGCTGACCCCGTGCCCTGTCGAGCGACCCCGTCCGCCGCGTGCGGGCGGGGTCGTCGTTCCTTCGAGGGTGGTTCGTACGGCCCGGTTTGCGTGCGGGGCGGGTGTCCGCGTGAGGATGGTGCCTGATGTGGGGTGGATACGGTGAGCGGAGAGGCTGACATGGAGACGGACGGCGTGGCGACCGAGGGCGGCCCGTCGGAGGGCGCACCCGGTCGGGGCACCCCGGTGGAGGACGCCGCTGCCGGCGTTCCGGCCCCCGGTGCGGGGCCCGGCGAGCCGCCGGCGGCCGCGGCGGGCATCTTCGGGGACCGGCTGCCGGTCGCGGTGCGGTACACCGAGCTGCTCGCGACGTCCGGGGTGCAGCGCGGGCTGATCGGTCCGCGCGAGGTGCCGCGGCTGTGGGACCGCCACGTGCTGAACTGCGCCGTGCTGGCGGAGCTGCTGCCGGCCAACGCCTCGCTCTGCGACGTCGGCTCCGGGGCCGGCCTGCCGGGCATCCCGGTGGCGATGGCCCGGCCGGACGTCTCGGTCACCCTGCTGGAGCCGTTGCTGCGGCGCACCACCTTCCTGGAGGAGGTGGTCCGCGAGCTCGGTCTGGAGAACGTGACGGTGCTGCGCGGCCGGGCCGAGGAGATGGTCGGCAAGGTCGCGGTGGACATCGTCACGGCCCGGGCGGTGGCCCCGCTGGACCGGCTGGCCGGCTGGGGGATGCCGCTGCTGCGGCCGTACGGCCAGATGCTGGCGCTGAAGGGCGACACCGCGGAGCAGGAGATCGAGGACTCGCGGTCCGCGCTCACCAAGCTGGGTGCGGAGCGCTGGTCGGTGATCTCGGTGGGCGAGGGCACGCTGGAGACCTCGACCCGGGTGGTCCGGGTGGAGGCGGGCGAGAGCCCCGGCGGTGTGAGGGCGGCCACTCGGCGGGCCAAGGCGGCCCGGGCCGGCCGCGGCGCCAAGGACGGCGGCCGCGGGGGTGCGCGCCGCCGGCGCTGATCGACCGGTTCCGGAAGTGCCGGGAGCGGGTGGCCGTCGGGCCGCCCGCTCCTCGCGTTTGTGCAGGCCGGAGGCGGTGCTCCGGACGGGAACGTCGCCAGGAGGGTGGTATCGGATCGGGGACGGAGTGTCGCACCGTCAGATGTGTGACATTCCGGTCATGGTGTTTCACGTGAAACGACGCTCACTGCTCCCCGGAATCCTCGACCGCGCCATGGCGGTGACTGTTGCCGCTCCGGTTTCACGTGAAACACTGACCCCCATGCAGGACTCCGAGACCATTCACCAGATCGACGACACGCCGATCGCGCGCGCCGCCCAGGCCGCGGTGCAGGCCATCGGGCGGACCGGGGAGGGGCTGCCCAGGCCGGCCAGCACCCGGGTGATCGTGGTGGCCAACCAGAAGGGCGGGGTGGGCAAGACCACCACGACCGTCAACCTGGCCGCCGGCCTGGCGATGCACGGGCTGCGGGTGCTGGTCGTCGACCTCGACCCGCAGGGCAACGCCTCCACCGCGCTCGGCATCGACCACCACGCGGAGGTGCCGTCGATCTACGACGTCCTGGTCGAGGGCAAGCCGCTCGCCGACGTCGTCCAGCCGGTGGTGGACGTGGAGGGGCTGTTCTGCTGCCCGGCCACCATCGACCTGGCCGGTGCGGAGATCGAACTCGTCTCGCTGGTGGCCCGCGAGAGCCGCCTGCAGCGCGCGATCGCCGCGTACGAGCAGCCGCTGGACTACGTCCTGATCGACTGCCCGCCCTCGCTCGGCCTGCTGACCGTCAACGCCCTGGTCGCCGGCCAGGAGGTGCTGATCCCGATCCAGTGCGAGTACTACGCGCTGGAGGGCCTCGGGCAGCTGCTGCGCAACGTCGAGCTGGTGCGCGCCCACCTCAACCCGGCGCTGCACGTCTCCACGATCCTGCTCACCATGTACGACGCCCGCACCCGGCTGGCGGCCCAGGTCGCGGAGGAGGTCCGGACGCACTTCGAGCACGAGGTGCTGCGGACGGCCATCCCGCGCTCGGTCCGGATCTCCGAGGCGCCCAGCTACGGGCAGACCGTGCTCACCTACGATCCCGGTTCCACCGGTGCGCTCTCCTACCTGGAGGCCGCCCGGGAGATCGCGATGCGGTCCGCGGAGGGCGGTTTCGCGCCCGGTGCCCCGGCCGGTTACGGTGCGGTCGGGCAGCAGCGGACGGCTGCCGCGGCGGCGACCGCCGCGACGGCACAGCACGGCACGATGGAGGGCAACCGGTGAGTGGTGGGCGCAGAGGACTGGGACGGGGTCTGGGGGCGCTGATCCCGGCCGCCACCCCGGCGGCAGGGACGCCGGCGGCCGTCCCGGCCGCGACCGCGGGGTCGGCGACCCCGGTGGCCGTGCCGGTCCTGCCGACCGGCCGCGGAACGGTGGCGGCGAAGGCCGCCGCGGAGAGCCTGCGGGAGCTGGCGGGCGAGGCCCATGCGCGGAGCGTCCCGGAGCCGGCGCTGGCGCCGGTGGACGGGGCGCGCTTCGCCGAGCTGCCGCTGGACGCGATCACGCCCAACCCCCGGCAGCCGCGCGAGGTCTTCGACGAGGAGAAGCTCGCGGAGCTGGTCGCCTCCATCAAGGAGGTGGGCCTGCTGCAGCCGGTGGTCGTCCGGCAGACCGCCCCGGAGCGCTTCGAGCTCATCATGGGCGAGCGCCGCTGGCGCGCCTCCCGGGAGGCCGGCCTGGAGGTGATCCCGGCGATCGTCCGGGCCACCGAGGACGACAAGCTGCTGCTGGACGCGCTGCTGGAGAACCTGCACCGGGCCGAGCTGAACCCGCTGGAGGAGGCGGCCGCCTACGACCAGCTGATGCGGGACTTCGCCTGCACCCACGAGGCGCTGGCCGACCGGATCGGCCGCTCGCGTCCGCACGTCTCCAACACCCTGCGGCTGCTGAAGCTGTCGCCCGCGCTGCAGCGCCGGGTCGCGGCCGGGGTGCTGAGCGCAGGCCACGCCCGGGCGCTGCTGCGGGTGCCGGACGCCGAGCGGCAGGACGCGCTGGCCCAGCGGATCGTCGCGGAGGGCCTCTCGGTGCGGACCACCGAGGAGATCGTCTCGCTCATGGAGCGGGAGGAGAAGCCGAAGAAGGCCGCCGCCCCCAAGGCAGGGCGGATCCTCTCGCCGGCCTTCGACGACCTGGCGGGCCGGCTCTCCGACCGGTTCGAGACCCGGGTGAAGGTCGAGGTCTCGCAGCGCGGCGGCAAGCTCGGCAAGGGCAAGGTGGTGCTGGAGTTCGGTTCGGTCGAGGACCTGAACCGGATCCTGGACAGCCTCGCCCCTGGCGAGGAGGGGCTGCGGCTCTCCCAGGGCTGACCGGAGGCTCACCGAGAAGCGGACGAGCGGGTGCATGTTTCACGTGAAACGTGCACCCCTCGCGTTTTTCGGAGCAAGCTCGTGGTGTGGGACCGAGCCGGAGGAGGTGTGTGGGGCGTGGGTCGCAGGCTCGCTCCGCTGACGCTGGACAACCTGGCCGACCTGCCGGACGGCTGCCGCTCGTGCGTGTTCTGGGAACTCGACCCGGTCAGCGGACGGGCAGCGGTGGACGGGGGCAAGGGGGAGTTGGAGAAGGAGGGGTGGATCTCGGCGGTGCTGCTGGAGTGGGGCTCCTGCGGACGCATCGTCTACGTGGACGACGTCCCGGCGGGCTTCGTGCTCTTCGCACCGGCGGCGTACGTGCCGCGCTCGCAGTCGTTCCCGACCAGCCCGGTGTCCTCGGACGCCGTGCAGCTGATGGTGAGCCGGGTGGTGCCCGGCTACCAGCGGCAGGGACTCGGCCGGGTGCTGGTCCAGGCGGTCGCCAAGGACGTGCTCCGCAGGGGCTTCCGGGCGATCGAGGCGTTCGGGGCGGTGGGCCGCCCGACGCCGAGCTGCGTGCTGCCCGCCGACCACCTGCTGGCGGTGGGCTTCAAGACCGTACGGCCGCACCACCGCTACCCGCGGCTGCGGCTGGAGGCCAGGAGCACGTTGTCCTGGCGCAGCGACGTCGAGGGGGCGCTGGAACGGCTGCTGGGCGGAGCCCGGAAGGAGCCGGCGCTGCGGCCGTTCTGAGCCGTGCCGGAGGCCTCCGCGAGGGGGCCGGGAAACGCCGGAGGGCCCCCGGATCGTCCGGGGGCCCTCCGCGGCCGGCAGGCGGGCGGCGACTCAGATGAAGTCGGCCAGCTCGCGCAGCAGCGCGGCCTTCGGGCGGGCGCCGGTGATGGTCTTCACCAGCTCGCCGTTCTGGTACACGTTGAGCGTCGGGATCGAGATGACGTTGTAGGCGGCAGCGGTCTCCTGGTTGTTGTCGACGTCGAGCTTGGCGATGGTCAGCTTGTCGCTGTGCTCGGCGGCGATCTCCTCCAGGATCGGAGCGACCTGGCGGCACGGGCCGCACCAGGTGGCCCAGAAGTCGACCAGGACGGGCTTGTCGCTCTTGAGCACCTCGGCGTCGAAGGTCGCGTCGGTCACGGTGATGGTGGCGCCGGCCACGGAACTCTCCTTGGGGTCACGGACGAGGCGGTGCCTCCCCGCCCGGGCGGCGGCTCGGCACCTTCGGTAGGGACAACAACCGCGAGGGCTGTTCTGTTTCGGGGGCCTTCGAGGCCTCGTGGCCTCGGTGGCGTCAGACCGCGACGGCCGCGGCCTGGGCCTCCAGGTCGGCGAGCGAGGCGAGGTAGCGCTCGGCGTCCAGGGCGGCGGAGCAGCCGGTGCCGGCGGCGGTGATGGCCTGGCGGTAGGTGTGGTCGACCACGTCGCCGGCGCCGAAGACGCCGGGGATGTTCGTCCGGGTGGAGGGGGACTCCACCTTGAGGTAGCCCTCGGCGTCCAGGTCGAGCTGGCCGGTGAAGAGCTCGGTGCGCGGGTCGTGGCCGATCGCGATGAACAGGCCGGTGACCGGCAGCTCGCGGGTCTCGCCGGTGGTGGTGTCGCGCAGGGTGAGGCCGGTCAGCTTCGGGTCGCCGTGGATCTCCTGGACGGCGCTGTCCCAGGCGAAGGTGATCTTCGGGTCGGCGAAGGCGCGCTCCTGCATGGCCTTGGAAGCGCGCAGGCTGTCGCGGCGGTGCACGACGGTGACGCTGCGGGCGAAGCGCGAGAGGAAGGTGGCCTCCTCCAGGGCGGTGTCGCCGCCGCCGACCACGGCGATGTCCTGGTCGCGGAAGAAGAAGCCGTCGCAGGTGGCGCACCAGGAGACACCGCGCCCGGACAGGACGTCCTCGCGGGGGAGGCCGAGCTTGCGGTGCTGGGAGCCGGTGGCGACGATCACGGCGCGGGCGCGGTGGACGGTGCCCTCGGAGTCGGTGACGGTCTTGACGTCGCCGGTGAGGTCGACGGCGACGATGTCGTCCGGGACGAGCTCGGCGCCGAACTTCTCGGCCTGCGCGCGCATGTTGTCCATGAGCTCGGGGCCCATGATGCCGTCGCGGTGGCCGGGGAAGTTCTCGACCTCGGTGGTGTTCATCAGCGCGCCGCCCGCGGTGACGGCGCCCTCGAAGACCAGCGGCTTCAGGGAGGCGCGCGCGGTATACAGCGCAGCGGTGTATCCGGCGGGGCCGGAACCGATGATGATCACGTTACGGACGTCGCTCACTGCATCTCCTGGTTCGCTTCGCGACCCGCGCTGGGGCGGGGAGGGCGGTCCTGCTCCGCCGCCCGGGACAACGACTGACCAGTCTCCCGCATTCCCGGGCCCGGCTGTGCCACATGCCCGCACTGTGGGAGCGGATGTTCCGATGGGTGGCCGTTCCCGGTGCCCGCTGCCGGGTGCTCCGGGCCGGGGCGGTCGGCCCGATCAGCCCGCGGGGACCGTCCGGTGGAGCACGACGCCGGGGGCCGAGCAGTCCGGGGTGATCAGGTAGACGTCCAGCCGGTCGGAGCCGTCGGGGTACACCAGGGCGGTGACGGCCGTGGAGCCGTACCGGCCGCCGGCGACGGCGAGCGGTGTCCGGTCGCCCTGCCCGGTGAGGGCCGCGGCGCAGGACGGCGCACCGGTGCCGGCGGGGGATCCGTCGCGGTCCGGCTGGGCGAGCCCCTCGGGCGCCTTCGAGCTGCCGGGGGCGGCCGAGGCGGCGCGGACCAGCTGCTGGGCCTGGGCGGCCAGGGTGCCGTCCTGGAAGGCGGTGCCCGCGGTGAGCGCGGGCTTCTGGGCGGAGCCCGCGGCGGGCCGGGCGGCGCTGTCGGCGGGGGCACCCGCGGTGCCGCCGCCGGTCGTGGAGAGCGGGAGCAGCAGCGCGCCGAAGCCGATCGCGGCGGCGGCCGTGACGGTGGCCAGCAGGAGGCGGACGCGGCGTCGGGGGCGCCGCTCGCGGCCCGGTCCGCCGTTGCCCGGGCGGGTGCTGCCGGCGGGCCGTCCGGCGGGGGGCGAGGCGGCACCGGGACCACCGGGAGCTGTGGCGGGGCGGTCGGCAGCCGGCGTCGTGGCGGCGGCCGGTTCGGTGCGGGCCGTGGCCAGGGCGGCGTCGATCCGTTCGGCGACGTCGGCGGGCATCGGCGGCGTCTCCGCCTCGCCCAGCAGCTCCCGCACCTCGGCGAGGGCCGCGAAGGTGTCCGCGCACTCGGCGCAGCCGGCGAGGTGGCGCCGCAGGGCCGGCTCGTCGGCGGGGTCGGTCAGCTGCTCGGCGAGGTCGGCCAGTGCCTCGACGTCCGGGTGCCCGGGGTCCGGGGCGGACGGCGTGGAAGGCGGGTGCGGCGTCATCGCTTGGTCGCATCTCCTTCCACCACGCTGCGGCGCCCGGCGGCGTCCGTAGCTGGGACGGCGCGGGTGCCGGACGGGTTCCCACGGGGCGGCGTTTCACGTGAAACATCCGTGCGAGTGCCGCGGGCCGGGCCGTCCTCCTCCGCCGTTTCACGTGAAACGGCGTCGCCGCGCAGATGGCGGACGAGCGGCAGCAGACGGGCCCGGCCGCGGGCGCAGCGACTCTTCACCGTGCCGACCGGTACGCCCAGCACCTCGGCCGCCTCGGCGACCGGGTATCCCTGCATGTCGACCAGGACGAGGGCGGCCCGTTGCTCGGCCGGCAGGGCGGTCAGTGCCTCGGCGACCTCGCGGCGCAGTTCGGCGCGGACCACCACGCTGTCGGTGGCCTCGGCGCTGCCGAGGGCGGCGTCGAGGCGCTGCGGGTCCTCGTCCAGCGAGCCGGCGCGGCGGGAGGCGGCCCGGCGGGCCCGGTCGAGGCAGGCGTTGACCACGATCCGGTGCAGCCAGGTGGTGACCTGGGAGCGCCCCTGGAAGGTGTGGGCGGCGCGGAGCGCGGAGACCAGGGCGTCCTGGAGGGCGTCGGCGGCCTCCTCGCGGTCGCCGAGGGTGCGCAGGGCGACCGCCCACAGGCGGTCCCGGTGGCGCCGGACGAGGAGGCCGAAGGCGTCCGGGTCCCCGGCCACGTGCCGGGCCAGGAGATCGGCGTCGGACGGCTCCTCCGCCATGTCCGCCACCCCCTGTCCGTCCTCGCTCAGCCGTTGACCGTGATCTCGGCCACCTGGCCCTTGTAGTCGCTCCCATCGTTGGGGATGGCGGTCAGCCAGATCAAGAGGAAGCGGGTGGTGACCGGCTTCTTGGGCTTCAGCTGGAGCTCGTTGCTGCTGGTGCCGGAGGCGATCGCGTCGCCGAAGCTCTCGAAGCCGGCCTTGCTGATCTGCGGGGCCGAGGTGGCGCCGGGCAGCGCCTTCAGCTCGACGGTGTGGGCGCCGCCGGCGAGCTTGACGACGACCGAGCCGACGGGGCGGGCCGAGCCGAGGTCGAGCAACAGGCCCGTGCCGGGCCGGTAGCCGCCGCCGAACGGGTCGTTGTAGCTCTGGGTCGTCCAGGCGGTGTCGGCCTTGCCGTCCTTGAGGAGGGACAGCTCCGAGGCGTGCTCGTCCTTGCGGTCGCCGAAGGCGTTGAACGAGGTCGGCGTGTAGTCGAGGGTGACGCCCGAGAGCGGCGCACCGGACTGCTGGGCCGGCGGGGCGCTGGACTGCTGGGCGGGCGGGGCGTCGGCCTGCCCGTTCTTCGACTTGTTCAGGTACTCGACGCCCTGCCAGGAGCCGACCACGATCGCGGCCAGTGCCACCAGCGAGGCGGTCGTGCGCAGGGCGGTGCGCACCAACCGGCGGCGCCGCCGGGGCCGGGGCGCCGGGACGGGGTCCGGGTGGGGGGCGTGCGGCGGCCGGGCGTGCGGGGGCTGGAGCACGGCGGTGTGCGCGGCCGCGCTGTGCTGGGCCGGCTGCGGCTGGGGCTGGGGCTTCGGCTTGGCGGTGAACGCCGGGGCCGGCTGCTCGGGCTGTCGGACCTTGGGCATGAGCGCGATCGCCTTGGCGAACTGCTCGGGGGTGGTGATCGGGTCCTGGTGGTGCGGGGGGTGCTCGCACAGGGCCCGGGCGGCCAGCTCGGACAGGCCCTTGTGGACGCCGGCCCGGACCTGGTCCGGCGGCACGCAGCCGAGGTTCTTGGGCATGCCCCGCAGGTCGTAGCGGTCCTCGGGGTACGGCCAGCGGTGGGTGAGCGCGGCGAACAGCAGGGCGCCGATCGCGCGGGTGTCGGTGCGCTCGGCCTCCTCGGTGGGCAGACCGCGCAGGGCGGCGTCCACCGCGATGCCGTTGATCCGGTACTGGCCGGTGTCGGTGCGCAGCACGCAGCGCGGGGTGAGCCGCAGGTGGGCCTGGCCGCGGCGGTGGGCGGCGGCGACCGCGTCGGTGACCTGACGGACCATCTGGTAGGCGTCGTAGGGCTCCATCGGGCCGTCGGCCAGCAGGTGGGCCAGGTCGGAGGCGTCCGGCAGCCACTCGCGGACGACGTAGACCAGGTCGCCCTCCTGGACGGCGTCGAGGACCTGGACGAAGCGCGGGTCGTTGAGCAGGGCGGCGGCGCGGGCGGCGGTCAGCACCGCCTTGGCGCGCCGGTGGCCGGCCGCCATCAGGTGCACGCCGACCGCGCGGCGGAGCTTCTCGTCGACCGCGCGCCAGCTGCTGAAGGTCTCCGACTGGGTGATGCACTCCTCCAGCCGGTAGCGGCCGCCGATCTTGTCGCCGCTGTGCCGCAGGGGGGCCGGCTTGGCGGCCGGGAGGGTGCCGGTGTCGGCGTCCAGGGTCTCGGTGCTGACGACGGGTCGGTCCTCGCGGGCCGGGGCCTGCGGGGCGGGGCGGCCGGAGCGGGAGGGGCGGCGGGCCGGGGCGGCGGCTCCCCGGGCGGTGAGTTCGGCGGCGAGTTCGGCGGCGGAGAGCTGGGCGGTGGACTCCCCGGCGTCGTCCGCGGGCGCCGCGTCCGCCGTGTCCGAGGTGGTCGCGGGGGCACCGGTGGCACGGTCGGCACCGGAGGACTCGGAGGCGGGCTCACGGACCGTCACGGCCGCCTCGACGGCCTCGGAGACGGCCTTGCCGACCTCCGTGCCGTCGGCGTCGTCAGCGGCCCCGGAGGGCTGCTGAGCGGCCTCGGAGCGGCTCTCGGAGCCCTTGCCGCGGGTGGTGGCTGCGGCGGGGGCGGAGCCGGCGTCAGAGGCGTCCGAGGCGGCGTCAGGGGTCCCGTCCGTGGAGCCGTGCCCGTCGGCCGCGGTGCCGTCCTCGGGCTCGACGTCCTCGATTGCCACGGCCAGCGCCGCCCCGTCCGCGACGGACGTGTCGACGACCGCCTTGGTGCCATCAGCCACCGTGGTCCTGCCTCCCCTTAGTTCCGGCCCGGTCCTGAGAATCCGGTCTGCCCGTCCGCCCGGCCGCCGGGTCCGCCAGGACAATTGTGCCCACTGATTCTCCCCTGGTACGACCGCTGGGCCGCCCGACCGGTTGCGCAATCATCCGCGATCCGGTGGACGGCCCGTCATCGGGGTCCCCCTCGGCGCAGCCGCTCGGGCCGCGCCGGGTTGACGTCATGTCATGCTCAGCGGCCGAGCCGGCTGCGCACCATGCCGAGCATCGCGTTCAGCTCCTCGATGCGCATCCGCCGGGCGACCAGCAGGAAGGTACCGGTCTGCACCGACGCGGCGAGCACCAGGGTCAGCACCCCGGCCGGCCAGCCGTCCAGCAGGTCGAGCATCACCAGCTCGACGGCGAGCCCGAAGGCGGCGGCCGGCAGCGAGGCGATCGCCAGACGGACGTAGGTGCGGCCGATCCGGCCGGTGTCCAGGCCGCCGATCCGGGCCTTCAGCCGGGGCACCGCGACGGCGACGCCGACCGCGTACGAGGCGCCGTAGCAGAGCGCCATGCCGGTGACCGCCCACTGGGCGGGGAGGACCAGCCAGCAGAGCACCGCGGTCACGGCCTGGCAGGCGGCCACCCAGACGGTGTTGGAGAACGGGGTCCGGGTGTCCTCGTAGGCGTAGAAGCCGCGCAGCAGCACGTACTGCACGGAGTAGGGGATCAGGCCGAGCGCGAACGCCGACAGCATGTAGCCGATCGACAGGGCGCCGTGGGCGGACGAGCCGCCGTTGCCGAGGCCGTAGACGGCGTAGCCGATCACCGGGCCGAGCGCGAGGAAGAGGAAGGCCGCCGGGACGATCGCCACCGCGGAGGTGCGCAGTCCGTACGACAGGTCGTCGCGGACGGCGCCGGCGTCGTGGTCGGCGGCCGCCCGGGAGAGCCGGGGCAGCACCGCGCTCATCACCGAGACCGTCACCACGGCCATCGGCAGCTGCCAGATCAGCAGCGCGTTGGAGTACGCGGCGAGGCCGACGCCCAGGTGGCCGTCCTCCTCGGCCGCGGCGCCGGCGGCGGTGGCGAGCTGGGTGACGACCAGGAAGCCCGCCTGGTTGGCCAGCACGAACAGGAAGGTCCACTTGGCCAGCCGGGCGGCCTTGCCCAGGCCGTGGCCGCGCCAGTCGAAGCGGGGCCTGAACGAGAACCCGGCGGCCCGCAGGTAGGGGATCATCGACAGCGCCTGGACGGCCAGGCCCAGCAGGGTGCCGACGCCGAGCAGCCGGACGCCTTCGGGGGCGATCGTCTGCGGCGTCACCTGGCTGTGCTGGAAGGTGCCGTAGACCCAGATGTAGGCGCCGAAGGTGGAGATCACCACCAGGTTGTTGAGCACCGGCGTCCACATCATCGCCCCGAACCGGCCGCGGGCGTTGAGGATCTGGCCCATCACCACGTGCACACCCATGAAGAACATGGTCGGCAGGCAGTACCGGGCCAGGGCGACGGTGGTCTCCGCACTGGCGGGGTCGCGCATCAGCGAGTGCGAGATCAGCTGCACGAGCAGCGGCGCGGCGATCACGGCCACCGCCGCCACGCCCGCCAGCCCGCAGACCACCAGGGTGAGCAGCCGGTTGGCGTAGGCGGTGCCGCCGTCCTCGTCGTTCTTCATGCTGCGGACGAGCTGCGGCACGAAGACGGCGTTGAGCGCGCCGCCGCCGATCAGGATGTAGAGCAGGGTCGGCAGAGTGTTGGCGGCGTTGTACGAGTCGCCCATGGTGCCGACACCGATCGCGGCGGCGATCACCATCGTGCGCAGGAAGCCGGTACCGCGGGAGACGAGCGTGCCGGCGGCCATCAGCGCACTGGAGTTGACCAGGCCGGAGACCCTGCCCGCCACCGGGGCGGGCGCGGTTGTGGGCGGGGGAGCGGCCGGCGGGGCCGCGGGCGGCGGGCCGGCGGGCGGTGGGGCGGCGGAGGTGCCCTGAGGGCCGCCCTCGGCGAGCGCCTCGTGCAGGCTCGCCTCCTCCGCGGTGAGCGGCGGGTCGAACTCGATCGCCGGGACGAAGGGCAGCGGCTCGGGGGCGCTCCGGTCGCCGCTCAGCAGCGCGTCGACGCCCAGGTAGTCGGCGGCCTCCGCCTCCGCCTCGGCCTCGGCCTCGGCCTCCGCCTCCGCCTCGGCTTCGGCGTCGGCCCCGGTCTCGCCGGCCCCGTCCGCGTCGGAGTCCTCGTCGGGGTCCTCGTCGGCCGTGCCGTCGTCGTCCCCGCTGCCGTCGTTCCCCTCGTGGTTCCCGCCGTTCCGGGCGGGCGGCTCCGCCGCGGTCAGCACCGGGGTCCCCGCCCAGTGCGGGACGGGGGCGCCGAGGACCGCCGGCTGCGCCTCGGCGGGCTGGGGGCCGGGCTGCGGCGGCAGGGCCGCGGCCTCGGCGGCGGCCAGCCCGTACGGATCGTGCTCCGCCGCGCTGCCGAAGGCGTCGCCCGCGTGCGGATCACGGGCGTAGGTGTCGTCCACGTACCAGTCGGTGGCGGGTTCGGCGGCCTTCGGCCCGCCCGTGCTGCCGGGGCCGCCCCGGCCCTGTGCTCGCTCCTCGCGCGGACCGCTGCTCATGCCACCTCTTCGCTGGTCGGTGGAGCCCGGACGGGGTTCCCTCAGTGACCAACCTTCTCATCACCGGTGGCCCGATCCCGGGCATCTGAGGCGCTCTCCGGCGTGGAGTCGGACGGCTCCCCGACACCCTCCGCGCCGGCCGCGCCGACCGCTTCCTCGGCGGTCCCCGGGGCGGTCTCCGCGGTGCTGTCCGCGGCCGCCGCGGCGTCGGCCCCGGCCTCGGCGTCCTCGGGCTCCAGCAGCCGCTCCGGGTCGAGGTCGACCTCGCCGGCCGCGGAGCGCTTCTTGCGCTGCAGCGAGAACCGGACGCCGGCCAGCGCCATCAGCACCACACCGCCGCCGATGACGTACATGACGCCGCTCGCCACCGAGGTCACCTCGACGGTGAAGGACACCGCCTGGCCGTACGGCTGCGCGTTCGGCCCGGTCGTCCACAGCTGGGCGGTCATCTGCACCGGGCCGTTGACCTGCGCCTCGGCCGGGAAGCGGAAGGTGCGGCTGGTGGTGCCGTCCAGCACCACGGTCGCCGGCTGGCCCACGTTGAGCCGGTTCACCTGCGCGGAGGTGACCCGCAGTTCGAGGTTGCCGACCGCCTGGTTGAGGTCGTTCTTGACGCTCACGAGCAGGATGGCGTTGTCGCCTGGCAGCGTGATCGAGCTCTTGGCGGGCACCTTCACCGCTGCGGTGAGGTTGTCCAGGTAGCTCCGCACGCCGTTCCGGTAGGCGGCGGACGCCTCGGCGTGGTCGCGCCACTGGGTGGACATCGAGCGGACCATGGCGGCGTTGAACGGGCCGCGCACCCGCTGCGGCTGGGTCAGGATCTGCAGCAGCTGGTCCAGCCCGGTCTGCACGCCCATCACCGAGCCCAGCGCGGCCGAGGAGAGCTCGGAGCCCCGCAGCTCGCCCGGGTAGTCGCCCGGCACCGAACCGTTGGCTTCCGGGTCGGCGGCGGCCGTGGCCACCGCGTCGAGGCGGGTGGGCGCCACCCAGCCGTTCGGCTGCGCCGCCGCGTGCAGGGCGTCGGCGAGCGCCTCCGCGGTGCCCACCGTCAGCGTCCGGGAGGGCATCACCAGCAGGCTGCGCTGGTCGTCCGGACGCTGCTGGGTGATCGTCATCGTCTCGGCCAGGAAACGCTGCTGCGCGAGGCTCTGCGCCTGGTCGGAGTCGAGGTCGCCGGAGAACAGCGAGGAGAGCACCGGGTCGGCGACCACCGCGGTCTGGCCGTTGCCGATCGGCCGCACCGCGTTCGGCGTGTAGGAGAGCGAGCGGGACTCCGGCATGCTCGACCCGTTCACCAGCACCAGGTCCTCGCCGGCCGTCCGGGCGACACCGGCGGTCGCTTGGTCCAGCCGTCCCAGGAACGGCCAGGCGACGTTGCCGCTCACGTCCACCGACAGCCGGCCCTCGGCGGTCACCTTGCCCGCGGTGGAGGCCTTCCGCAGCGCGGTGTCCATGCCCGCCAGCCCGTTGCCGTTGTGCGCGATCGAGGCGAGGTCCGGGTCGGCGTAGGGCAGCGCCACGACCTGCGAGCCGTTGGCGGCCACTGCGGTGCGCAGCTGCGCCAGCCAGGCGGCGGCGACGTTCTGGCCGGTGCCGGCGACGGTGTTCTCGTCCTTGGCGGACTCGCCCGCCGTGCCGGGCTTCTGCACCCGGTACGGCTTGGTCATCGCGTACACCGTGTCCAGCAGGTCCGGGTCGACCACCCAGGTCAGGTTGGGCAGGGTCTGGCCGATGCTCACCAGCTTGCCGAGCCGTCCGCCGGGCGCGAGCTCGGTCGCCAGGCTGTCGTCCCGCAGCACCGGCATCTGGTCGTTGTCCGGCATGGTCTGGGCGACCAGCTCGGGGGCGTGGGTGATCGGCCACAGCGTGGCGATCCGGGTCTGCTTGCCGCTCGGCGCCGTGTTGAACGGCAGGAAGGTGCGGGCGATGCCGAGCGGGCGGTCCTCGTCCGCGTCGCGGACGTCCACCGCCAGCTCGTACACGCCGGCCGTCCTGAGCCCGAGGTCGGCGGTCGACACCTGCAGGGTGTACGCCCGGGATTGGCCGGGCGCGAGGTCGCCGAGGTCGGCCTTGTGGCCGGCCAGGACGGTGCCGTCCTTGCCGGTCGGCCCGGTGCGCCCGGCGACCAGGTTGATCGCGCTGCGGGTGTCCAGCTCCTCCTTGGGGGAGCGCAGCACCACGTGCGCGGCCTTCACCGTGGACGAGCCGGCGTTGGTGACCCGGCCGGTGACCGTCACCGTGGCGTTGTCGCCCGCCACCGGCGCGGAGAGCGAGTCGATCTGCACGGTCGCCGGGTAGTCCGGGGAGGCGGCCGGGAAGCCCGTCCGGGCCGGGGCCGCGGCGGTGGCGTACGGCGCCGCGGACAGCAGGACGGTACCGCCGGCCAGCACCGCGGCCAGGCGGCGCGCCGCCCGTCCCACGCGTCCGTACGCTGTCAGGCCGTGCCGCGCCTCGCCCACGTGCTGTGCCCTCGCCGTTTCTCGATCGAATGAGTGGATAGCCATGACCATCGCGGACCCGGCCGGAGGCCTCGTCCGGCGCCGGGCAGCCCCGACCGACCGGAGCACCGCGGGCGCCGCCCGCACCGGGCTCTCCCGGCATGGTAACGACGTGTCCGAGCGACCGGTGGTGCGGGCCGCCGACTGCCCGGAGGGGCACCCGGCGCGCCCCGGCGTCGAGCGCCGCACACGGCGGAAACGGACGGGCGGCGCGGCCTGCCGGGCACGTACCCTAGGGAGCCGTGTCCACTGCCAATGACTCCAGCGTCCATCATTCCAGTTCCACCGCGCCGACCGCCCTTCCCGGGCTGAGCGAGGCGCAGACCCTCGGTCTGCAGGAACTGCTCCGGGTCTCGCCGGTCGCCGACGAGATCGCCCGCCGCTTCCAGGCGGCCGGTTTCCGGTTGGCGCTGGTCGGCGGCTCCGTCCGGGACGCGCTGCTCGGCCGGCTGGGCAACGACCTCGACTTCACCACCGACGCCCGCCCGCACCAGGTGCTCAAGCTGGTCAAGGGCTGGGCCGACGCGGTCTGGGACGTCGGCATCGCCTTCGGCACGGTCGGCGCCCGCAAGGACACCGCCGACGGCTCCTTCCTGATCGAGATCACCACCTACCGCTCCGAGGCGTACGACCGCACCTCGCGCAAGCCCGAGGTCACCTACGGCGACACCATCGAGCAGGACCTCGTCCGCCGGGACTTCACCGTCAACGCGATGGCCGTCGACCTGCCCGGCCGCGGCTTCGTCGACCCGCACCGCGGCCTGGAGGACCTGGAGGCCCGGGTGCTGCGCACCCCGGCGACCCCCGAGGAGTCCTTCTCCGACGACCCGCTGCGGATGATGCGCGCGGCCCGCTTCGCGGCGCAGCTGGACTTCACGCCCGCGCCCGAGGTCGTCGCCGCGATGACCGCCATGGCCGAGCGGATCACCATCGTCTCCGCCGAGCGCGTCCAGGCCGAGCTCAACAAGCTGCTGCTCGCCGCCCACCCGGTGAAGGGCCTGCGGCTGCTGGTCGACACCGGCCTGGCCGAGCACGTGCTGCCGGAGCTGCCCGCGCTGCGGCTGGAGAGCGACGAGCACCACCGCCACAAGGACGTCTACGAGCACTCGCTCACCGTCCTGGAGCAGGCGATCGCGCTGGAGCAGGACGGCCCGGACCTCACCCTGCGGCTCGCCGCGCTGCTGCACGACATCGGCAAGCCGCGCACCCGCCGCTTCGAGTCCGACGGCCGGGTCTCCTTCCACCACCACGAGGTGGTCGGCGCCAAGATGACCCGCAAGCGGATGCGCGCCCTCAAGTACTCCAACGAGCTGGTGGACGAGGTCTCCCGGCTGGTCGAGCTCCACCTGCGCTTCCACGGCTACGGCGGCGGCGAGTGGACGGACTCCGCGGTGCGCCGCTACGTCACCGACGCCGGCCCGCTGCTGGAGCGCCTGCACAAGCTCACCCGCTCCGACTGCACCACCCGCAACCGCAAGAAGGCCGCCGCGCTCGCCCGCACCTACGACTCGCTGGAGGAGCGGATCACCCTGCTCAAGGAGCAGGAGGAGCTCGACGCGATCCGGCCGGCGCTGGACGGCAACCAGATCATGGAGCTGCTCGGCCTCAAGCCCGGCCCGCAGGTCGGCAGGGCCTACAGGTTCCTGATGGAACTCCGCCTGGAGCACGGCCCGATGGAGTACGAGGAGGCCGTCGCAGCGCTGCGGGAGTGGTGGGCCGGCCAGCAGTGAGCCGCCCGGCCCCGGCCGGGAACCTCGCATCCGAGCATCGCCGAGCGTAACCACCCGCTCGGCGGAGCGTTGCTCCGTCCGAGGGAGGGGATCCGCCCCTCCCCGGACGGAAGGACACGGCCATGGCTGTGGATGCAGTCCTCCTGGAGTCGCCGACCATGCGGGCGACCGTCGCGGGCCGGGTCGAGGCGCTCGACCGGGTGCGGGCCCTGGAACTGCTGCCGGACGGCGTGCACGTCACCACCGAGGGGGTGGCGGCCTACTTCGGGGTGGGGATCAACGCGATCTACTCCCTGGTGGCCGACCACCGCTCCGAACTCGCCTCCAACGGGTACGTCGTGGTGGCCGGTGCGCGACTGACTTCCTTCAAGGAAGTCAGTGGGATTCAGTCGCGCGCCCGCTCGCTCGCCCTGTTCACCAGGCGCGCCGTCCTCAACGTCGCCATGCTGCTGCGGGACAGCGAGACCGCCCGGCAGGTGCGCTGCCACCTGCTGGACGCCGAGCGGGCGGCGCGCCCGGCGGCTGTGGACGGCGCCGCACCGCCTGTGGACGGCGCCGCACCGCCTGTGGACGGCGCCGCACCGCCTGTGGACAACGCTCCGAGGTGGCCCGAGGGCTCGCTGCAGGCGGCGGTCGCCGGGGTGGCCGAGCAGGTCGTCCGGGACGTCGTCGGCACGGCGGTGGTGCCGCTGCTCAACGCACTGGCGGTCGAGGTCGGCCGGAACAGCAGCAAGATCGACGCGATGGCCGACCGGGTCGACCGGCTGGAGCGGATCGTCCTCGACGACGGAGAGCGCACCGTCGCCCGGCGCCGCCGCCCCCTGCTGCAGGCGGTCGACGAGGGTGCGGACGGTGACGAACTGGCCGCCCTGCTGAGCTGACGGCGCGGGGCCCGGGGCGGGAACACCCGCCCCGGGCCCCGTGGGGTGCCGAGGGTCAGAACTTCTTCGGCGAGGCAGCCGAGCCCGGGGTCTTCACCGAACCGGAGGTCAGCGGGCCCAGGCAGAGCACGTAGTGCTTCTTCCGCCAGCGGCGGCCGGTGCTGCCGCTGAAGGTGGCCGTCGTCCCGGGGGTGCCGTCGCAGGCGGCCGTGCTGCCGCCGCTGATGTTGTTCAGCACCTTGTAGGTGGCCTTCGGGTCGGTGCAGGACACCTTGGAGACGCTCTTGTAGCCGGTCTTCTCCACGCAGTCGCCCGCCTTGGCCGCCGACGGCGAGGAGTCGGCGACGAAGAAGCCGATGACGATCACGACCAGGCCGGCCGCCGCCACGGCGCCGCGCAGCCAGAACTTCAGCGGGCGCTTCGGCTTCGGCGGTGCGGGCATCGCGGCGGGGCCGGGCGGCGGCGGGTACGCGGGTGCCTGGTGGCCGGGGCCGCCGCCGTACGGGGGCTGCGGCCCGCCGGGCGGTGCGGGCGGCGGCTGCCCCGGGCCGGGGTAGCCGTACGCCGGCGGTTGCTGTCCGTACGCGGGCGGCGCTCCGTAGGCCGGAGGCTGGCCGTAGGGCTGCTGCTGCCCGTAGGCGGGCGGCTGGCCGTACGCCGGAGGCGGCGGCGGTGCGCCGTAGGGCGGCTGCCCCTGGGGCGCTGCGCCGTACTGCGGCTGGCCGTACGGATTCTGCGGTGTGCTCATCGGTCCCCCCGTGGGCTCTGAGGTCGCGCCGGTACGCGGACGTACGCGGACGTACCTTAGCGACTCCCGGCGGGCCGACGGGACGTCAGTCCCGGCCCGCGGCGGTCGGAACGGGCCGCGCGGGCGTAGTACAGGGCGCCCAGCGCGTAGGTCAGGGCGACTCCGCAGACCACCGCGACGGACCGTCCGTCGAGCGGCAGGACCACCGCGGTGACGCCGGCGGCGGCGACGAAGGAGACGTTGAACAGCACGTCGTAGACGGCGAACACCCGGCCGCGGAAGTCGTCCTCGACCGACTCCTGGACGAGCGTGTCGGCACAGATCTTGGTGCCCTGGGTGACCACGCCGAGCAGCAGGGCGGCGACCAGGCTCGGCCACTCGCGGAAGAACAGGCCGAGGGCGGGGACGAAGACCGCCGCGGCGGCGAGGCAGGTGACCATCCAGCCGGTGAGTCCGAGCCGGCGCGTGCACCAGGGGCTGATCAGCGCGGCCAGGAAGAAGCCGACCGCGGAGAAGCCGACCGCGCGGCCCAGGCTGGTCAGGCCGCCGGCGGCGTCGTCGGGGGAGTTGAAGGTGTAGCGGGAGAGCATCAGCACCACGACGATCAGCACGCCGTAGCAGAACCGGGCCAGGGTGACGGCGGCCAGCGCGTGGGTGGCCGGGCGGCAGTCGCGGACCAGGTGCCGCAGCGCCGTGCCGAGGTCGCGGGCGGCGGTGGTGAGCGCCCGGCTCAGCGGCGGCCGGCCGGGGTGGTGCTCGGGTCCGAGCAGGTCGCGGTCGATCAGCAGGGCGGCCAGGGCGGCGGAGAGGTACAGCAGTGCGGCGATGCCGACCAGGGCGGCGTCCGCCCGCGGGCTGGGCGGGAGCACCTGGTGGACGAGGAAGCCGAGTCCGCCGCCCAGGGTGGCGGCGACCGTGCCGAGGGTGGGGGAGACGGCGTTCGCGGTGACGAGTTGGCCCGGGCCGACGACCCGGGGCAGGGCGGCGGACAGGCCGGCCAGGATGAACCGGTTGAGGGCGGTGACCAGCAGCGCGGAGGCGAAGAACAGCCACTCCGGGGCGCGGCCGAGCAGCAGGGCCGCGGTGACCAGGCCCAGCCCGAACCGGGCGAGGTTGCCGTAGTGGAGGACCTGCCGGCGGCGCCAGCGGTCGAGCAGCACACCGGCGAACGGGCCGACCACCGAGAAGGGCAGCAGCATGACGGCGAGCACCGCGGCGATGTCGGCGGGCGAGGACTGCCGCTCGGGGGAGAAGATCACGTACGCGGCGAGCGCGACCTGGAAGGTGCCGTCGGAGAGCTGGCTGAGCATCCGGACCACCAGAAGCCGGCGGAAGTCGCGCCCTCGCAGCAGCCCGCGGAGGGTGGCGCGGTGGGGTGCCTGCCTGCCGTCGTTCTGGATGATCGCCACTCGGACAGGTTGCCATGCCGGGCGGCGCGGTTTCACGTGAAACATCCCTCGGCCCGGGAACACCGAGGGGCCCCGGTCGTGGACCGGGGCCCCTCGGGGAGGCGTGCTCAGCGGATCAGCGCCCGTCGCCGGGTGCGGAGCCGTCCGTTCAGCGCTCGACCTCGCCGCGGATGAACTTCTCGACGTTCTCCTTGGCCTCGTCGTCGAAGTACTGCACCGGCGGGGACTTCATGAAGTAGGAGGACGCGGAGAGGATCGGGCCGCCGATGCCGCGGTCCTTGGCGATCTTCGCGGCGCGCACGGCGTCGATGATGACACCGGCCGAGTTCGGGGAGTCCCAGACCTCGAGCTTGTACTCCAGGTTCAGCGGGACGTCGCCGAAGGCGCGGCCCTCGAGACGGACGTACGCCCACTTGCGGTCGTCGAGCCACGCGACGTAGTCGGAGGGGCCGATGTGGACGTTCTTCGCACCCAGCTCGCGGTCGCGGATCTGCGAGGTGACGGCCTGGGTCTTGGAGATCTTCTTGGACTCCAGGCGCTCGCGCTCGAGCATGTTCTTGAAGTCCATGTTGCCGCCGACGTTCAGCTGCATGGTGCGCTCGAGGATGACACCGCGGTCCTCGAAGAGCTTCGCCATCACGCGGTGCGTGATGGTGGCGCCGACCTGGGACTTGATGTCGTCACCGACGATCGGCACGCCGGCCTCGGTGAACTTGTCCGCCCACTCCTTGGTGCCGGCGATGAACACCGGGAGGGCGTTCACGAAGGCGACCTTGGCGTCGATGGCGCACTGGGCGTAGAACTTGGCGGCCGCCTCGGAACCGACGGGCAGGTAGCAGACCAGGACGTCGACCTGCTTGTCCTTGAGGACCTGGACGACGTCGACCGGGGCCTCGTCCGACTCCTCGATGGTCTCGAGGTAGTACTTGCCCAGGCCGTCCAGGGTGTGGCCGCGCTGCACGGTGACGCCGGTCGGCGGCACGTCGCAGATCTTGATTGTGTTGTTCTCGCTGTTGCCGATGGCGTCGGCCAGGTCGAAGCCGACCTTCTTGGCGTCGACGTCGAACGCGGCGACGAACTCCACGTCACGGACGTGGTAGTCGCCGAACTGCACGTGCATCAGCCCGGGGACCTTGCCGGCCGGGTCGGCGTCCTTGTAGTACTCGACACCCTGCACCAGCGACGCGGCGCAGTTGCCTACGCCCACGATGGCTACGCGAACCGAACCCATTCCGGTTGCTCCCTGTGTTCTCATGAGGCCCGCCGGGAAGGCGGTTCTCGTCCCTACTGGTATGACTGTCTGACGGGCGCGCGGCGCCCACTCCTCCCGTGGATCCGGTGCTGCGAGGGCACCGGGCCGCGGGTCTCAGCGCTCCTGTGCGGAGCGCCCCGGGCGGTCGTGCGGTGGCCCCGGCGGGTCCGAGGACCCGGCCTCCTGGCCACGGCCGTCCGAAGTCTGTGTGGCACCGTTCGGCGCGCCGTTGCGCCCGGTGCGGTTGGCCCGCTCGGTCTCGATGAGCTCGTTGAGCCAGCGGACCTCGCGCTCGACCGATTCGAGTCCGTGCCGCTGGAGTTCGAGCGTGTAGTCGTCGAACCGCTCGCGGGTGCGGGCGATCGAGCTGCGCATCCGCTCCAGCCGCTCCTCCAGCCGGCTGCGGCGGCCCTCCAGGACGCGCATCCGCACGGCCCTGTCGGTTCGCGCGAAGAACGCGAAGTGGACGCCGAAGTGCTCGTCCTCCCAGGCGTCCGGGCCCGAGTCGGCGAGCAGCTCCTCGAAGCGCTGCTTGCCCTCGGGGGAGAGCCGGTAGACGATCTTCGACCGCTTGCCGTTGAGCGCGGTGGCGGGGACGTACTCGACGTCCGGGTTGTCCTCGACCAGGAAGCCCTGGGCGACCAGGTTCTTCAGGCAGGGGTACAGCGTGCCGTACGAGAAGGCGCGGAACGAGCCGAGCAGGACGTTGAGCCGCTTGCGCAGCTCGTAGCCGTGCATGGGGGCGTCGTGCAGCAGGCCGAGAACGGCGAACTCCAGCACTCCGGAACGCCTGCTCATCCCCTGCCGCCTCCTCTCCCCGTGGCCGTTCGGTCCGGTGCACGGCGCGGCTATGCCGCTCCGATGTATCGGCTCGATATATCGAGAACAGTAAACCGGGGTCACGATGCGAGCAAGGGGGGCACGCGTGAACGTGATCACAAGGCGGCGGGGGCGTGTGCCGACGGGGCGCGCAGGGCCCCGCGTCAAGGGCCGACGCGGCCCGCTAGGCAACGGCACTGTAATGATCTGCCGAACATATGCGGCTTTTGTCCTTTGATGTCCGGATGTTGACGATTGAAGGATGCGTACGCTGTCGCGTGTGCACGAGGACCACCTCCGGGGATTCAGGCGGTTGCGGGCATCGGACGTGAACCCTGCCTTCGGGCCCGGACAGCCCGACCGAGGAGTTGCTGAGAGATGAGCGAACACCGGCGAAGGTCGCCCAACGGCGGAGGCCAGCCCCCGGGCGGCCACGGCGACGGTCGTCGCCCGTACCCGCCGGGCAACCCCCCGCAGGGTGCGCCCTCCCGCGGTCGGCCCGGGCAGGACGAGCTCCGCGCCGACGGGCTCCGCCGTGCGCGCGCGACCGCCCGGGAGACCGCGCAGCAGCCCCAGCTCACCCGTGCCGAGATGCGCCGCCAGGCCCAGAGGGGCGGCGGCGCGGGCGGGGGGGGGGCTCGCGGCGGGCCGCGGCGGCGCGCGCGCCCCCACCCCCGGGGGGGGGGCGGGGGGGGCGGCGGCGGGGTGCGCGGCGCCCCGCCGGCCGGCGCGCCGCCCAAGAAGCGCTTCGTCGACTACCCGCGCTGGGGCAGGAGCGGCTTCCGCCGCTGGATCCCCTCGTGGAAGCAGATCCTCACGCTCTTCCTCGTCTTCTTCGGCGGCACCGTCGCGGCCGTCGGCGTCGCCTTCGCGCTGACCCCCGTCCCGGACGCGAACAAGGAGTTCGACGAGCAGAACAACATCTACTTCTGGGCCGACGGCAGTGAGATGACCCGCACGGGCGGCACCACCAGCCGCCAGGTCGTCCCGCTGGCCGACATCAGCCGGGCGGCGCAGGACACCACGATCGCGGCCGAGAACGAGACCTTCCGCACCGACAGCGGCATCGACCCCAAGGGCATCGCCCGCGCCGTCTACAAGATGGCCTCCGGCGGCGAGACCCAGGGCGGCTCGACGATCACCCAGCAGTACGTCAAGAACTACTACCTGAGCAAGGACCAGACCGTGACCCGCAAGGTCAAGGAGCTGTTCATCACGCTCAAGATCGCCGACCAGAAGGACGATGTCCTCAAGGGCTACCTCAACACCAGCTGGTACGGCCGCAACTCCATCGGGGTCCAGGCCGCGGCCCAGGCCTACTACGGCAAGGACGCCTCGCAGATCGACATCTGCAAGGGCGCCATGCTGGCCGGCCTGCTCAAGGGCGCGGGCCTCTACGACCCGTCGCTGACCCCCGAGAACCGCAAGCGCATGCAGGAGCGCTGGGAGTACGTCCTCAAGCGCATGGTCGTCGCCAACCTGGCCACCCAGGCGGACGTCGACAAGTGCGGGAAGACCTTCCCGGAGCCGATCCCGCCGAAGGCCCAGTCGAACATGAAGGGTGAGATCAGCTACCTGGTGGAGACGGCCAACAAGTACCTGATGGCCAAGGACCCGACCATCAAGGACAACGACCTCCAGCACGGCGGCTACAAGATCTACACCACCTTCGAGAAGACCAAGGTCGACGCGCTGAAGGCCGCCGTGGACGGCTTCCAGAAGGACAACCTCCACCCGGACAAGCACGACAAGGACAAGTTCGTGCAGATGGGTGCGGCCTCGGTGGTGCCCAACGACGGTGCCATCGTGGCCATCTACGGCGGCGACGGCATCGAGAACGGCCACTACACCAACAACGCCGACGCCCCCGGCATCCCGGTCGGCTCGACCTTCAAGCCCTTCGTCCTGGCCACCGCCATGCAGACCGGCGTGCTGACCAAGACGGACGACGAGGGACATCCGACCAAGATCAGCACCGACAGCCGGTACATGGCCAACAACCTGACCGAGATCTTCAAGCCGGACGGCAGCCCCGTCATCGGCGACAACGGCCAGCCCTACCGCCAGCGCAACGACAGCACCTCCGCCCCGGGGTACGTGACGCTGAAGGAGGCCATGAAGAACTCCTACAACGTGCCCTTCGTCCAGCTCAACCAGGACGTCGGCGGCAAGAACGTCGAGGCCATGGTGCTGAAGATGGGCCTCCGCCAGGGCAGCCTGGCGCCGTCCAGCACCATCACCTTCCCGCTGGGCACCTCGACGCCGAGCGCGATCCGCATGGCCTCGGCCTACTCGGTGTTCGCGGCCCACGGCCAGCAGACCGACCCGTACTCGGTGAAGCGGGTGTCCAAGGACGGCGTCGACCTTCCGATGTTCACCAAGCCGCCCGCGAAGAAGGTGCTCGACCCGGCCGTCGCCGACAACATCACCGACGTGCTGGAGAACGTGGCCAAGAACGGCACCGGCAAGAAGACCAACGAGCTGGGCTTCCCGGTGGCGGGCAAGACCGGCACCACCGACTCCGGCACCTCGGCCTGGTGGGTCGGCTACACCAACAGCCTGGTGACCTCGGTCGGCATGTGGCGCGAGGAGCCCGGCAAGCCCGGTCTGCTCTCGCTCGACGGCACCGCCGGCAAGACCGAGATCCACGGTGGTGACTTCCCGACCGACGTCTTCACCCGCTACATGAAGGTCATCGGCCCGGGCAACCCGCGCAACTTCCCGGACCCGGGCGAGGCCGGTGTGAAGGTGGACGCCTCGGGCGCCCCGTCGACCGCGTCGCCCTCGGCCTCCGCCTCGGCCTCGGCCTCGGCCTCCCCGTCGGGGAGCCCGTCGACCACGCCGAGCCCGACCACCGGGCCGACCGGCAGCCCCTCGCCGACCGCGACGGAGAGCTGCTTCCTCATCTGCCCGACCAGGACGGGCCCGACCCGGACCGGCAAGCCCTCGCCGAGCCCGACCGACACCTCCACCCAGGGCGGTGGCGGCGGAGGAGGCGGCGGAGGCGCGCTGACAGGACAGTGACGGAGCACCGGCGCCGGTCCACCCCCCAGGGGGCGGGCCGGCGCCGGTGTCTTTGCCGGGGTCTCCTCGTCGTGCGGGCGGTGGTGCGGCAGTATGTCCGCCATGACGTCCAGCACCCACGAGACCGCCGGGCCCGCGCCCGCACCGGCGGCCGGTCCGCTGCCCAACACCGTCGTCGTGCCGGCCGACGAGGACCCGGTCGCGGCGGCCGGCAGCGAGGTGTTCGGCGGCCCGCCCGGACGCCGCGCGCTGCTCGGCGTCTCCTGGTGGACCCCGGCCCGCTTCCTCGCCCTGGTCGTCATCGCCACCTACGTGCTCGGCCTGGTGCAGAAGGTGCCGTGCTACGACGGCGGCTGGTTCCACGGCGCGACCACCCAGTACACCCACGCCTGCTACAGCGACATCCCGCACCTGTTCTCCGGTCGCGGCTTCGACAGCGGGCGCCACCCGTACCTGGACCCGCTGCCCTTCCCGACCCAGGACATGCAGTACCTGGAGTACCCCGTCCTGACCGGTCTGTTCATGCAGGTCGCGGCCTGGCTGACGCCGACCGGCGGCGAGCTGCAGGGGCGCGAACAGTGGTTCTGGATGGTCAACGCGGGCATGCTGATGGTCTGCGCGGTGGTCGTCGTGGTGGCGCTCACCCGCACCCACCGCCGGCGCCCGTGGGACGCGCTGCTGTTCGCCGTCGCGCCCTGCCTGGCCCTGGACTCCACCATCAACTGGGACATGCTCGCGGTGGCGCTGGCCGCCGTCGCCATGGCGTACTGGGCGGGCTCCCGGCCGGTCGCGGCCGGTGTCCTCATCGGACTGGCCACCGCGGCCAAGCTCTACCCCGTGCTGCTGCTCGGGCCGCTGCTGGTGCTGTGCTGGCGCGCCGGGAAGTGGCGCGACTTCGGCCGGGCGCTCGGCGGCGCGGTCGCGGCCTGGCTGGTCGTCAACCTGCCCATCATGATCGCCAATTTCAAGGGCTGGGCGACCTTCTACACCTTCAGCCAGGTCCGCAAGGAGGACTTCGGCTCGTTCTGGCTGATCCTCATGCAGGACCGCAACCAGCAGCTGCCCACCCTCAACACCTGGATCTCGGTGCTGCTGGTGCTGTGCTGCCTGGCCGTCGGCTGGCTGGCGCTCTCCGCGCCGCGCCGCCCCCGCTTCGCCCAGCTCGCCCTGCTGGTGGTCGCCGCGTTCGTGCTCACCAACAAGGTCTACTCGCCGCAGTACGTGCTGTGGCTGATCCCGCTCGCCGCCCTCGCCCGGCCGCGCTGGCGGGACTTCCTGATCTGGCAGACCTGCGAGGTGCTGTACTTCCTCGGCGTCTGGTCGTACCTCGCCTACACCGGCGACTCCAAGCAGCACGGCATCGGCCAGGACTGGTACCACCTGGCGATCGCCCTGCACCTGCTCGGCACGCTCTACCTCTGCGCGATGGTCGTCCGCGACATGCTGCACCCGGAGCACGACCCCGTCCGCTGGGACGGCAGCGACGACCCCTCCGGCGGTGTGCTGGACGGCGCCCCGGACGTCTTCGTGCTCGGCGCCGCCCGCCGGCTGCGCGAGGAGGCGACCTACGCGGAGTACGCGCCGCAGTACGACTGGACCTGGAGCGCGCCCGACGAGGCCGCCCCGGTGCCCGCCGACGGCGCGGCCCCCGACCGGGACGCGCCCGGCGCCTAGGCGGCGCCCAGCAGGGTCTCCCGGTGGTCGACCACCCGGTCGAAGTGGGTGGTGGTGTGGCGGACGGTGAGCGGGAGTTCGTCGCCGATCACCGGGGGCTTGGTGGCGCCCGGCAGGAAGAGGATCGACACCTGCATGTGCGGCGGTTCGGCGAACCACAGCTGGCGGCCGCCCCAGGCGTACGGGGAGAGGGTGCGGTTGACGGCGGCCAGCCCGGCCCGGGCCAGGCCCTTGGCGCGGGGCAGCACGCCGTGCAGGTACTTGGGGGCCTCCATGCCGACGCCGTGCGCGGTGCCGCCGGTGACTACCAGCAGGTGGCCGTCGGAGGGCGCCTTGTGCTGGCGGTAGCCGTAGCGCTCGCCCCTGGCCACCGCGGTCACGTCCAGCACGGTGGCGGCGGCGTGCAGCGCGGCGACGTCGCCAAGCCAGAGCCGGGTGCCGATTCGGGAGCGGAAGGCGGTGTCCGGGTACCGGGAGCCCAGGCGCGCCACGTCGGCGGCGGCCAGGTGGCTCAGGTAGACCGTGCCCGGCGCCGGGCCCGCCGCGGCGATCGCCTCCATCCAGTCGGCCACCTCGCCGGCCGGGTCCGAGCCGTCCGGCCGGTCCAGCGGCAGGTGCAGCGCGAAGCCCTCCACCACCGGGCCGTCGGTGGGCAGCTTGGCCAGGTCGGCGCGGGCGATGCCGTGGCGTCTCATGCTGGTCATGCACTCCACCACCACCCGGGCGCCGGCCGGCAGCGCCCGCAGGGCGTCGAGGTGGGCGACCGTGCGGATCGTCCCGGGCGGCACCGCGGGCGCGTCCTCGCCCGGCCGGTACGGGGTGAGCACCAGCAGGTCCCCGGGGAAGGACACGTCGGCGGCCTCCTGGGCGGTGCCGACCGCCAGCATCCCGGTGCCGAGCAGCGCCGCCTCCTCGGCGAGCCGGGCGTTGCCCAGTCCGTAGCCGTTGCCCTTGGCCACCGGCACCAGGCCGGGGTACTCCGCCAGCACCGCCTGCTGGTGCGCCCGCCAGCGGGCGGTGTCCACGTACAGCGACAGGGTCATCGTCACTCCCCGAGGATGTGGTGAGGGCGTCTCAGCGGCGCGACATGTAGAGGTCGAGCGCCTTGTGCAGCAGCTTGTTCAGCGGGAAGTCCCACTCGCCGAGGTACTCGGCGGCCTGGCCGCCGGTGCCGAGCTTGAACTGGATCAGCCCGAAGAGGTGGTCGTCCTCCTGGAGGGTGTCGCTGATCCCGCGCAGGTCGTAGAGGGTGGCGCCCAGCGCGTAGGCGTCGCGCATCATCCGCCACTGGATCGCGTTCGACGGCTTGACCTCGCGCTTGTGGTCGGCGGAGGCGCCGTAGGAGTACCAGACGTGCTCGCCGACGGCGAGCATGGTGGTCGCGGCCAGCGGTTCGCCCTCGTGGTAGGCGATGTAGAGCCGCATCCGGTTCGGGTCCTCGGCGGCGAGCGACTTCCACATCCGCTGGAAGTAGGCCAGCGGCCGGGGGGTGAAGCGGTCCCGCGCGGCGGTGACCACGTAGAGGCGGTGGAAGACCTCCAGGTCGTCGAAGCCGCCCTGGACGACCTCGACGCCGCTCTTCTCGGCCTTTTTGATGTTGCGCCGCCACAGCTGGTTGAAGCCGCGCTGGACGTCGTCGAGCGAGCGGTCGGCGAGCGGCACCTGGAAGACGTAGCGGGGCTGGACGTCGCCGAAGCCCGCGCCGCCGTCCTCGCCCTGCAGCCAGCCGGCCTTGCGGAGCCGGTCGGCGACCTCGAAGGCGCGCGGCTCGTACCAGTCCGGCTCGACGTCGCGCAGCCGCTTGGCCTGTCCGCCGGCGATGGCGGCCTTGAGGGTGGTGGCGTCCCAGCGGCGGACGACCACCGGCGGGCCCATCTTCACCGAGAACGCGCCCCGGTCCTTGAGGTGCGCCAGCATCGGCTGCAGCCAGCCGTCGAGGTCCCGGTCGAACCAGTCGATCACCGGGCCCTCCGGCAGGTAGGCCAGGTAGCGCTTCACCTTGGGGAGCTGCCGGTACAGCACCAGGCCCGCACCGACCTGCACGCCCGACTCGTCGAACCAGCCGAGGCTCTCCGAGCGCCACTCCGCCTTCACGTCCGCCCAGGCGGGCACCTGCATGTGACTGGCGGAGGGACGGGACTGGATGAAGGCGAGGTGTTCCTCGCGGCTGATCGTCCTCAGGCGCAGGCTCATGCTGGGATGCTCCTCCTCGGTCGGGCGGTCCAGGGTGAGGTCACGGCGACCCTATCGCCCGAATGGTCCGTTTCTGCCGGGGCTGGCCGGACATGCCGGTGCCCTCTCCGCGTACCTGATACCCGAGCACGGGCGAGTACGCGAGGAGGGCACCGGAGGTCACGCGGCGGACCGGCGCGCGCGGGTCACCACAAGCCCCCGAAGAAGCCGCCGTGCGCGAGGCCGAGGTAGAGGCCCACACCGGCCAGGCCGGTGGAGATCACCAGGGCGAAGCGCTCGGCCGTGGTGACCGAGATGAACTGGCCCCACAGGCCGGCCACGATGCCGACCAGGCCGGTCCACGAGCTCATGATGTGCAGGTTGTCGAAGAACGCGCTGACGAAGGCCAGCAGGCCGAAGATGGCGGCCACCGCGACGAACGCGTTCTCGCGCGGGTGCGTGTGGCCGTCGGTGTTGAGGGTGAGGGCCGGAAACCGGCGGACGGTCTGAGCCATGGGACCCACCTCCCGGGTGGACTACGGGCGGGACGGGGCGGTGCCCGTCGGCGGCACGGACCGGACAGCGTGCCGTTCCGTCCAGATTGCGGCCGGTATGCCCAGGATCACAACCCCTATGCGTTTTGGGTCGGACCCTCCGGCCCGGTAGGCTGTGCGGTCTGCACTGGTGTAGGTGTGCCCCCGTGTGCCCTTCGCCGGGACCGGTTGTCAGACCCCGCCACTACGGTGGCCGGAGTCGACACCGCACCGGTGCGACGCTGCACAACCCTCCTGCCACGGAGAGACCGTGGCCGTTGAGTCCAAAGGAGGTGGGTTACCCATGCGTCACTACGAGGTGATGGTGATCCTCGACCCGTCGGTCGAGGAGCGCGCTGTCTCCCCCCTGATCGAGAACTTCCTCAACGTTGTCCGCACCGGTGGCGGCAAGGTCGAGAAGATCGACACCTGGGGCCGTCGTCGTCTGGCCTACGAGATCAACAAGCAGTCCGAGGGCATCTACTCGGTCATCGACCTGAAGGCCACGCCTGAGGTCGTCAAGGAGCTCGACCGCCAGCTCAGCCTGAGCGAGTCGGTTCTGCGGACCAAGGTCCTGCGCCCGGACACCCACTGAGCCACCTCTGACGCCTCCGGCGTCAGGTGACTCACGCCCGGTGTTTCACGTGAAACACCGAGCGAGCACCGCAGAACTCCTTTTTCCGAGAGGTCATCACCACCATGGCAGGCGAGACCGTCATCACCCTCGTCGGCAATCTCGTCGACGACCCCGAGCTGCGCTTCACCCCGTCGGGTGCCGCGGTCGCGAAGTTCCGTATCGCGTCCACCCCGCGCACCTTCGACCGCCAGACCAACGAGTGGAAGGACGGCGAGAGCCTCTTCCTCACGTGCAACGTCTGGCGGCAGCCGGCGGAGAACGTCGCCGAGTCGCTGCAGAAGGGCATGCGCGTCATCGTGCAGGGCCGGCTGCGCCAGCGGTCTTACGACACCAAGGAAGGCGAGAAGCGGACGGTCTTCGAGGTGGAGGTCGACGAGGTCGGCCCGAGCCTGCGGTCGGCGACCGCCAAGGTCACCCGGGCCAACCGGTCCGGCGGCCCCGGCGGTGGCGGCGGCTTCGGCGGCCAGCAGGGCGGGGCTCCGTCCGGCGGCGGCTGGGGCGGCCAGCAGGGCGGTGGCGGCGGCGGCTGGGGTGGCAACTCCGGCGGTCAGTCCGGCCCGTCCGACGACCCGTGGGCGTCCTCCGCGCCCTCCGGTGGCAACCAGGGCGGCGGCGGCTGGGGTGGCAACTCCGGCGGCGGCTACTCGGAAGAGCCTCCGTTCTAGCGGTGCACGCCGGGCACGGCCCCTGGGCCGGGCCCCGGCATGCTGAGAGATTTCGTGCGGTCCGCGCCGCCTCGCGCGTCCGGACCGTCCATCCCCAATGGAGCACATGATGGCGAAGCCGCCTGCTCGCAAGCCGAAGAAGAAGGTTTGCGTCTTCTGCAAGGACAAGGTCAACTACGTTGACTACAAGGACACGAACCTGCTGCGGAAGTTCATCTCCGACCGCGGCAAGATCCGTGCCCGCCGGGTCACCGGCAACTGCACCCAGCACCAGCGTGACGTCGCCACGGCCGTGAAGAACAGCCGTGAGATGGCGCTGCTGCCCTACACCTCCACCACGCGCTAAGAGAGGGTGACCGAACAATGAAGATCATCCTCACTCACGAGGTCCCCGGCCTCGGCAGCGCCGGCGAGGTCGTCGAGGTCAAGGACGGCTACGCCCGCAACTTCCTGGTCCCGCGCGGCTTCGCCATCCGCTGGACCAAGGGCGGCCAGAAGGACGTCGACGCGATCCGTCGCGCCCGCAAGATCCACGAGATCCAGACCCTCGAGGCGGCCAACGAGGTCAAGGCCAAGCTCGAGGGCCTGCAGGTCAAGCTCGCCGTCCGCTCGGGCGACGCCGGCCGCCTGTTCGGCTCGGTGACCCAGGCCGACGTCGTCGACGCCATCAAGGCCGCCGACGGCCCGGCGGTGGACAAGCGCGCCGTCGCGATCGCCTCCCCGATCAAGACCCTGGGCACCCACAAGGTCTCGGTCAAGCTGCACTCCGACGTGCAGGCCAACCTCGACGTCAACGTCGTGGCCGCCTGAGCGCTCCCGTAGCAGTTCGAGGGCCGGTCTCCCCGCAGGGGGAGGCCGGCCCTCGGTCGTTCCGCCGTCCCGTCCGGGCCCGGCCCCGGAGGGGACGGGTGCGGCTCAGGTGCGGCTCAGGTGCGGCTCAGGCGCGGACGGCGCCGGTCACCAGCCAGCGCCCGGTGCGCACCCGGAGCACCAGGAAGAACGCCCGGGTGAGCATGAAGAGGTTCATCGCCCACCAGAGCGCGGCCAGCCCGCCGCCGAGGCCCGGCACCGCGAGCGCGGCCGGGGCGAAGACCACCAGGGTCGCCAGCATCGCCGCCGCCAGGTAGCCGCCGTCGCCGGCGCCCATCAGCACCCCGTCCAGGACGAACACCACACCGCCCACCGGCTGGGTCAGCGCGGCCAGCAGCAGCGCGGTGCCCAGCTCCGCCCGCACCGCCGGGTCGGCGGTGAACAGCGGCACGTACAGCGGACGGGCCAGCACGATCAGCAGGCCGAGCAGCAGGCCCGCGCCGATGCCCCACTCGACCATCCGCCGCGTCGCCGCGCGGGTGCCCGCCACGTCGCCGGCGCCCAGGTACCGGCCGACGATCGCCTGCCCGGCGATCGCCACGGCGTCCAGGGCGAAGGCCACGAAGGACCAGATGGTCATGGTGATCTGGTGGGCGGCGATCTCGGCGTCGCCCAGGGTGGCGGCCACCGCGGTGGCGATCAGCAGCACGGCCCGCAGGCTGAGGGTGCGGACCAGCAGCGGCCCGCCGGCCCGGGCGCAGGCCCGGATCCCGGCGGCGTCCGGCCGCAGGCCGGCGCCCTCCCGCCGGGCGCCGCGCACCACCACGACCAGGTAGGCGGCGGCCATCGCGTTCTGGGCCAGCACGGTGCCCCAGGCGGAGCCGGCCACGCCGAGGCCGGCCCCGTACACCAGGCCGAGGTTGAGCACGGCGTTCGCCGCGAAGCCGGCCACCGCGACCAGCAGCGGGGTGCGGGTGTCCTGCAGGCCGCGCAGCACGCCGGTGGCCGCCAGCACGACCAGCATGGCGGGGATGCCGAGGGCGCTGATCCGCAGGTAGGTGACGGCGTGCGGGGCCGCGGTGGGGGAGGCGCCCAGCAGGGCGGCCGCCTGCGGGGCCAGCGCCACGGTCAGCAGGACGAGCCCGGCGGAGAGGAGCAGGGCCAGCCAGATGCCGTCCACGCCCTGCTGGACGGCGGCCCGCCGGTCGCCGGCGCCGATCCTGCGGGCGACCGCGGCGGTGGTGGCGTAGGCGAGGAAGACGAAGACGCCGATGACGGTGGTGAGCACGGCGGAGGCGATGCCGAGCCCGGCCAGCTGGGCGGTGCCGAGGTGGCCGACGATCGCCGAGTCGGCCATCAGGAAGAGCGGCTCGGCGACCAGGGCGCCGAAGGCCGGCACGGCGAGCGCGAGGATCTCGCGGTCGTGGCTGCGACGGGCGGTCGGGGAGGTCATGTGAGCCAGACTACTCATCCACAGGTAAGTGGTGAATAGGATATGCATCACTTACTCGAAATCTTGATCGAGGGACCACGGAACGGGATGTCCACGGCCCGTCGGGTGAACGGGCGGCCGTGTGAACTTTTTCTCATGCACAGCCGATCGAGGAAGTAATCGCAGGTCAAACGGTTGACGGTGGAGGATGGTGTGGTTATCCACAGACCTGTCCACAGGGTTGTGCACAGGTTTCGGGCACTTCTCCACAGGTGGCGACCCGTCGTCCACACCCCCTGTGGATAACCGTCTTGGCCGAACAGCCCCCGGCGCCGTAGCGTGGGGCGCCGACCCGCCCCTGCCCCGTGCCCGTTCCGGGCCCGGCCGGGGCCGCCCCGCGCGACACCCGTGGCCCGGTGGCGGAAATGTCGGCCGGGTGGCGTATGAAGGAGGATGCGTCATCGGCAAGGCCCGCTCCACTCGCACGATTCGCTGATCGGGGAACACGCGTGACCGGCCCCCAGTACGACGACCACGACGTTCCCCCGCCCCCGGAGGACGACTGGCAGCCGTCCGACGACGCCTTCGGTCCCGGCTCCTTCCCCAGCACGCCGAGCGACCGCCTGCCGGTCTCCCGCAGCCGTGACGGCGGCGGCCAGGGCGGCGGCCGGGGCTCCCTCCAGCGCGGCGGCGACGGCTTCCGGCGCGGCGACGGCGGCCGGCGGGACGGCGGGTCCGACGAGGAGCGGATGCCCGCCGCGGACGGCTTCGAGCGCGTCCCCCCGCAGGACCTGGCGGCCGAGCAGTCCGTCCTCGGCGGCATGCTGCTCTCCAAGGACGCCATCGCCGACGTCGTCGAGGTGCTCAAGCCGGCCGACTACTACCGGCCCGCCCACGAGCTCATCCACGGCGCGATCCTCGACCTGTACGCCCGCGGCGAGCCCGCCGACCCGATCACCGTCGCCGGCGAGCTGACCAAGCGCGGCGAGCTCGCCCGGGTGGGCGGCCCCGGCTACCTGCACACCCTGGTCAACTCCGTTCCGACCGCGGCCAACGCGGAGTACTACGCGGAGATCGTCCACGAGCGGGCCGTCCTCAGACGCCTGGTCGAGGCCGGCACCAGGATCGCCGGCATGGGCTACGCGGCGGAGGGGGACGTCGACGAGATCGTCAACGCCGCGCAGGCCGAGATCTACGCCGTCACCGAGCAGCGCACCAACGAGGACTACGCCCCGCTCGCCGACATCATGGAGGGCGCCCTCGACGAGATCGAGGCGATCGGCTCGCGGGCCGGCCAGATGAACGGCGTGCCCACCGGGTTCGCCGACTTCGACCAGCTGACCAACGGACTGCACCCGGGTCAGATGATCGTCATCGCGGCCCGTCCCGCGATGGGCAAGTCGACCCTGGCGCTGGACTTCGCCCGGGCCGCCTCCATCCACAACAACCTGCCCAGCGTCATCTTCTCGCTCGAAATGGGGCGCAACGAGATCGCGATGCGCCTGCTGTCCGCCGAGGCGCGGGTGGCGCTGCACCACATGCGCTCGGGCAACATGACGGACGACGACTGGACGCGGGTCGCCCGCCGGATGCCCGACGTCACCAACGCGCCGCTCTACATCGACGATTCGCCGAACCTGTCGATGATGGAGATCCGGGCCAAGTGCCGCCGGCTCAAGCAGCGCAACGACCTCCGACTGGTCGTCATCGACTACCTCCAGCTGATGCAGTCCGGCGGCTCCCGCCGGGCCGAGAGCCGTCAGCAGGAGGTCTCCGACATGTCCCGAAACCTCAAGCTGCTCGCCAAGGAGCTGGAGCTCCCGGTCATCGCGCTCAGCCAGCTGAACCGTGGACCCGAACAGCGCACCGACAAGAAGCCGATGGTCTCGGACCTGCGAGAGTCCGGATCCATCGAGCAGGACGCCGACATGGTCATCCTGCTGCACCGCGAGGACGCCTACGAGAAGGAGTCCCCGCGCGCGGGCGAGGCCGACCTCATCGTCGCCAAGCACCGCAACGGCCCCACCGCGACCATCACCGTCGCCTTCCAGGGCCACTACTCGCGCTTCGTCGACATGACCCGCGACATGGGCTGAGGGGCAGGCAAGGTCTCGGACTCCGTGGCCGGCGACGGCATGTCCGACACGGATCCGGGGCAGCGGGAAGCTGCTCAGCGCCTCGTCTCGTACCTGGTCAGGACCACGCCGCCGGGCAACGTCCGCGTCTCCACCAGGTTCAGGTTCACCCAGCCGTCCAGCGCGGTGAAGAACGGTGTGCCGCCGCCCACCAGGACCGGATGGGTGGCGATCACGTACTCGTCGATCAGCCCGGCGCGCATGGCGGCCCCGGCGAGCGTTGCGCCGCCGATGTTCATGGGGCCGCCGTCCTCGGCCTTGAGCCGGGTGATCTCGGCGATCGCGTCGCCGGTGACCAGGCGGGTGTTCCAGTCGACCTCGTGGATCGTCGAGGAGAACACCACCTTCGGCGTGTCCCGCCAGTTCCGGGCGAACTCGACCTCCGCCGGGGTGGCGTCGGGCTGCCGGTCGCCGGTCGGCCAGTAGGAGCTCATGGTCTCCCACAGCTTGCGCCCGTACAGCGACAGTTCACTTGCCTGCTCGTGGTCGAGCCACCACTGGAACAGCTCGCTGCTCGGCGGTCCGCTCCAGCCGATGTCGTCACCGGCCGCGGCGATGTAGCCGTCCAGGGTCAGGTTCATCCCGTAGATCAGTTTCCGCACGGCTCAGCCTTCCGTCCGTAGGTGTCCGGCGTACGGACCGGCGCGGCCGGGGAAGCCCGTCGGTGCGCGAACCGGGCTCGCCGGTGGTCCTCGTGCTCGTGGCTCAGCCTGGTGTACTTGGCCGGCACGGGCAAGCCGCCCGATTCCGGCCTCGCCCTCGCGAGGGCATGCCACGGATGTGAGACCGATCATGGATGACAGGGCCGTGAGGCAGCCGGGAACGCCCGGGTCACGCGAGATCGACATGTCGCGGGCGG
Organism: Kitasatospora arboriphila; assembly: GCF_039528095.1. NCBI lineage: Bacteria > Bacillati > Actinomycetota > Actinomycetes > Kitasatosporales > Streptomycetaceae > Kitasatospora > Kitasatospora arboriphila. The sequence goes on along the minus strand of NZ_BAAALD010000012.1, from coordinate 4,821 downwards.
CGAGACCCTACGAGGGGGTCGTGGACGTGCTCGCCGTCGCCCTGGACGACTGCCGGACACCGCGGTTGCGGCCGCTGCCGCAGGAGGTCGCCGAACTGCTGCGGGACCTCGGCGCCCCGCCCCGGCTGGTGGCCCACCTGCGGGCCGTCCACGAGGTCGCGGGGCAGCTCCTCGACTGGGTGGCGGAGCACTGCCCGGCGCTCGAACTCGACCGGGGGGCCGTGCTGTTCGGCGCGGCCACGCACGACATCGGCAAGGTCCGGCACCCCGCCGAGCTGTCCGGCCCCGGCTCCGCACACGAACCGGCCGGGCGGGACCTTCTGCTGGAGCACGGGGTGTCCGCGGAGCTGGCCCGGTTCGCCGCCGGGCACGCCACCTGGGACGCCCCCGGCACCCGGGCCGAGGACCTGCTGGTGAGCCTGGCCGACAAGGTCTGGAAGAACAAGCGCGTCCCGGACCTGGAGGACCGCGTGGTGGCCGAGCTGTGCCGGGCCGGCGGCCGCCCCGGGTGGGAGGAGTTCCTGGCCCTGGACGAACTCCTCACCCGCATCGGTGACGGCGCCGACGAACGCCTGGCCTACCAGGCCGCCCACCCCGTCCTGGGCTGAGGCCCCGGAGCGCCGCCCGGTCACACGGTCAGCACCACCGCGCCCCGCGTGCCGCCCGCCTCCAGCCGGGCGTGCGCGGCGGCGACCTCCTCCAGCGGGAGGACGGAGTCCACCCGGACGACGAGTCGGCCGTCCGCGACCAGCTTCGCCAGTCCGGCGAGCGCGGGCCCGTCGGGGCGGACGTTGTGGACGGCGACCTCGATGCCGCGTTCGGCCGCGGGTGCGGCCGGCGGACGGACGGCGACGAACAGCCCGCCGTCGCGCACCGCCGCCAGCAGCGGCGTGGAGAGGCCGGCGGCATCGACCACCGCGTCGGCACCGCCGGGGGCGAGGCCGCGCAGGGCGTCCACCGCCGACTCCCCGCGGGCGACGAACTCCGCCCCCATCGCGGTGAGTTCCGCCTCGTCCCGGGGGCCGGCGACGGCGAGCACGCGCAGCCCGCGGGCGAGCGCCAGCTGCGTGGTGAGGTACCCCAGGTTGCCGCCGGCACCGGTGACCACCAGGGTGGCGCCGGCGCCGAGGCCGGTGCGCTCGACGGCCTGCAGCGCGGTCAGCCCGTTGAGCGGGAGCGCCGCGGCGGTGGCGGCCGGGACGTCGTCCGGGGCGGGGGCGAGCTGGTCGGCGGGCAGCACCGCGTAGTCGGCGTGGGTGCCGTTGCGGGTCGCGAACCAGTGCGAGAGGCCGATGACGTCTTCGCCGACCGCGAAGGCGGTGACGCCCTCGCCCACCGCGTCGACCGTGCCGGCCACGTCCCAGCCCAGCCGGAACGGTGGTGCGCCCAGCAGTCCGGCCATCAGACCGGAGCGCACCGCGGTGTCCGCGGGGTGCACGGCCAGCGCCCGGTTGCGGACCCGGACCTCGCCCGGCCCTGGGACGGGGACGGGCGCTTCGGTGATCTCGGCCTGCCGGGCGTCGCCGTAGCTGCGGACGGTGACAGCGCGCATGGTGCTCTCCTCGGTTCTCGTCGGCCGGGCGTCGGCCCGGCCGGTCGGTGTGCTTCGAGGCTGTCACCGGGCGATCGGCGGCGGCAGAGGAGAGTTGACCCTGGGACTGCCGGTCCCGGGCTGGGCGGCGGGGCCGTCGTACCCCGCCGCCCGGGCGACCCGGCGTCAGAGGGTGACGGTGGCGCGGAAGACGGTGGCACCCGGCCCGGCGACGGCGGTGTCGGTGCCGTCGGCGGGCAGGAAGGCGGACTGCCCGCGGGCGAGATCCAGCGTGCCGCCGTCGGCGGAGGTGAGCCGGACGGAGCCCTCGGTGCAGAGCAGGACCTGGGGGGCCGGGCCGGGCAGTACCGCGGGCTCGGCGCCCAGGGTGTACCGGGAGAGCCGGAACTCGTCGACCGGCACCGGGTAGTGGTGCTCGCCGTCGGCGGCCGCCGCGGGCCGCAGCACGTCGGGGGCGCCGGGCTCGAAGCGGACCACGCGCAGCAGCTCGGGGACGTCGATGTGCTTGGGGGTGAGCCCGCAGCGCAGCACGTTGTCGGAATTGGCCATGATCTCGACGCCGGTGCCGCGGAGGTAGGCGTGCGGGACCCCGGCCCCCAGGTAGAGCGCCTCGCCGGGCTGCAGCCGGACGTGGTTCAGCAGCAGGGCGGCGATCAGGCCGGTGTCGCCGGGGAACTCGCGGGCGGCGAAGGCGTATCCGGCCATGGCGCCCGACGGGTCGCCCTCGGCGGCGGCCTCGACGGCGCGGGCCACCTCGGCCACGGTGCGCCCGGCCTCCTCGCCGGTCAGCGAGAGGACGGCGGCGAGGGTCTCGGCGAGCGCCTCCGCGGCGGGCTTGCTGCGCAGGACGTCGATCAGCGGGTCGAGCGCCGGCACCGCGAGCGAGGCCATCAGCGCGGCCGCCTCCGCGGGCTCGCGGAAGCCGCAGAGGCCCTCGAACTCGTCCAGCGCGCAGAGGAGTTCCGGCTTGTGGTTGGCGTCCTTGTAGTTGCGGTGCGGAGCGTCGACCGGGATGCCGGCGGCCTCCTCGGCGGCGTACCCGGCGCGGGCCTGCTCCAGCGTGGGGTGGGCCTGGATGGAGAGCGGCCGGCCGGCGGCGAGGACCTTGAGCAGGAAGGGCAGGGCGGGGCCGAAGCGGGCGACGGCGGCGGCGCCGAGTTCGCGCTCGGGGTCGGCGGCGATCACCGCGTCGAGGGTGGCTGGCCCGTTGCCGCGGTCCACCCGGGAGGAGTCGCCGGGGTGTGCCCCGAGCCACATCTCGGCCTGCGGTTCCCCGGTGGGCTGCTGGCCGAGGAGGGCGGGGATGGCGGTGGTCGATCCCCAGGCGTAGGGGCGGACGGTGTTCTGCAGCCTGTCCATCGGCTCGGTTCCTCGCTGTTCCGCGGGGTTGCTGTCGGAACGCCAGACTCTAGCCGAGCGGTGTGTACGGACGGGGTGCGGTGCGGCATCCCGGCCGGGACGCCGCACCGCACCCCGGGGTCAGGCGCGGACGATCGCCAGGACGGCGTCGCGGAGCTCGGCCATCCGGGCCGGGTCCTCGGCCTCGACGTTCAGCCGCAGCAGCGGCTCGGTGTTGGACGCCCGGAGGTTGAACCACCAGTCGGCGCCGGCCACCGTCAGGCCGTCCAGCTCGTCGACGGTCACGCCCTCCAGCGCGCCGTAGGCCGCGCGCACCTCGGCCGTCCGGCCGGCCTGGTCCGCCACGGTGGAGTTGATCTCGCCGGAGGCCGCGTAGCGGTCGTACCGGGCGCACAGCTGCGAGAGCGGCTGCTCCTGGCCGCCGAGCGCGGCCAGCACGTGCAGGGCGGCCAGCATGCCGGTGTCGGCGCGCCAGAAGTCGCGGAAGTAGTAGTGCGCGGAGTGCTCGCCGCCGAACACGGCGTCGGTGCGGGCCATCTCCTCCTTGATGAAGGAGTGGCCGACCCGGGTCCGGACGGGCACCGCGCCCAGGTCGGTGACGACCTGCGGCACCGTCCAGGAGGTGATCAGGTTGTGGATCACGGTCGGCTTCTCCTCGCCGGCCGCGCGGGCACGGGCGATCTCCCGCTCGGCGACCAGGGCGGTGATCGCCGAGGGCGAGACCGGCTCGCCGCGCTCGTCCACCACGAAGCAGCGGTCGGCGTCGCCGTCGAAGGCGAGGCCGAGGTCGGCGCCGACCTCGCGCACCTTGGCCTGCAGGTCGACCAGGTTCTTCGGGTCCAGCGGGTTGGCCTCGTGGTTCGGGAAGGTGCCGTCCAGCTCGAAGTACATCGGCACGACCTCGACGGGCAGCGCGGCGAGCACGGCCGGCACGGTGTGGCCGCCCATGCCGTTGCCGGCGTCGACGGCGACCTTGAGCGGCCGCATCCCGGACAGGTCGACCAGCGAGAGCAGGTGGGCCGCGTAGCCGTCCAGGGTCTCCCGGGAGGACAGCGTGCCCGGGGCGGTGCCCTCGGCGGCGGCGGGGACGGTGACGGTGCCGTCCTCGGCGAGCCAGGACTCCACCAGCTCGCGGATCTCGGTCAGGCCGGTGTCCTGGCCGACCGGGGCGGCGCCGGCCTTGCACAGCTTGATGCCGTTGTACTGGGCCGGGTTGTGCGAGGCGGTGAACATGGCGCCGGGCAGGTCGAGGCTGCCGGAGGCGTAGTAGAGCTGGTCGGTGGAGCAGAGGCCGATCTCCACCACGTCCGCGCCGTACGCGGCGGCGCCCTCGGCGAAGGCCCGGGACAGCTCGGGGGAGGAGGGGCGCATGTCGTGGCCGACGACGACCGCGGAGGCGCCCAGCACCTGGACGAAGGCCGCGCCGAAGGCACGGGCGTAGGAGGCGTCCCACTGGTCCGGCACCACGCCCCGGACGTCGTACGCCTTCACCAGCTGACTGAGGTCCCGCATCGCGGCTCCCACCCTGTTTCGGTGCGGGACGGCCCGCACGGTCTCTTCGTCGACACCCGGTGCGGGGCTCCGGGTGCCGGGCGCCGCCGATGCCCGGGGAGGGCGCCGGCCGGCCGGGGAGCCGGTCGCGAGCGACCGGTTGCTGCGCGACCTTCGGGTGTTCACGTGGTGCTGAGACTACCTGTTGCCCGGGCAGGGCCCGTCCCGGCGGCCGGTCGGGTGGACACGACGTTGTACGATCCGCATTCCGGGCCGTGTGCTCGGGAGCCATCCGGGCCCTGTCGCGATGACATGCGCCGTCGACCCCTCCGGCTGCGGGCTCGCCGCACGTTCCCCGAAGTTTCGAAAGGCTGTGCCGTGACTGCCCCTGAGGAGACCACCTTCGCCGATCTCGGCAG